>WGFS01000150.1 GCA_015492115.1 Aquificaceae bacterium | reverse complement strand
GTGGTAGGTTATCAGCCCTGCCTCAAACAAACTCTGGAGGAGCTTCATCGTCCTCTGGGCGGACAAATGCAGATACTCGCTCGCGTCCTCTAAGATTGTGTCGGTGGAGTAGGGAGGAAGGGGCTTTTTGTCCGTCTCCTGAGGGGAGTGGGTGTAAACTCTGGCGAGATCAAGCTCCTCGTATACGCTCCTGGCGATGTCCAGATCCTCTATCTCCGCCCTGAAGGTCTGGCCATTTATCTCAAAGATGACCTCCCCCTTTTTCTCCTTGGACTTCTCGTACCTCTCTATCACCCATCCCAGAACGGGTGTCTGAACCCTCCCGGCAGAGAACCAGTTCCTGCTGAAGACCTTCCAGAGAACCCTTGAGAGAGTGAAGCCCACCCACCTGTCGAGGACCCTCCTGACTATCTGTGCCTTCACGAGGTTGGTGTCAAACTCCCTCGGGTTTTCAATGGCGGACTTGAAAGCTTTCGGTGTTACCTCGTGGAACTCAGCTCTCTTTATGTTGGCGTTCAAGGGCCTCAGAAGCAGGAAGAGGTCGTAGGCTATCTTCTCCCCTTCGGCGTCGGGGTCTGTAGCGATAAAGACCTCGTCCACCTCGTATCCTGCCTTCCTGAGAGCGCTCACTATCCCCAGCTTGTCCTCAACCTTCCCTCTGCATCTCTTCTTAAGATATTCGTAGTCTGTGTGCTGGAGACCTTTATCCTTACATCTCTTTATCGTGTCGTAGATGGGGATGAACCTCGTGTCTTCCGTTAGAACCCCGAAGAACCCTTTATCGGTCGTCAGATCCAAGACGTGCCCCAGGGAGGCGGTTATCACGAGGAGCCTCTCCCCGAGCGGAACCTCGTAGGCTATGCTGTCCTCTATCAGCCTGAGCTGGGGTTTTCCGAAGAAGCCAGCTATCGTCCTCGCCTTGTTGGGAGACTCCACCACTACGAGGGTTGTCCTGAAGAGGTCTTTTATCCTCTGGACTATCTTCCCCTCAAGAACTAGCTTTGCCCTCCTCCTGTCCTCGTCTATCTCTTTGAGAAGGTTCCTAAGGTCTGTCTCTTTCAGGGATTTGAACTCAACGTCGGACTGCATGAAGTAGGCCGAAAGCCTTCTTCTCAGAGACCTGAATGCCTTGGGGTCGGAGTAGAAGAGGATTGAAAGCCCCTTGGTCATACCCCCCGCTATGAAGCGCGAGGTCCTCCCCGAAGCCTGTATGTAAGAGTTGGCATCCCCGACCACCATGTATAGCTGTCCCTCCCTGTGGACGAGGGAGATGTCCTCCGACTCCTCTATCTTCTTCAGGAACTCCTTGTCGGTGAGGAACCTATCTAAAAAGTCCTTTATCTCCTGAACCCTCTCCTTTATCCTCGGGTACCTGTCCAGAAGCTCCTCCCTCAGGGTCAGATACCTTTTAAGGTAGTTCACGTACTCCACCGCCTTCAGGCGGTCTTTCTCCTCAAAGAGGTTGAGAAGTGTGAGAAGCAGAGAGTAGAGGAGTGAGGGCTGGAGGGAGAGCTGGGTCGGGAATATATGCTTTGGCGGGTCTAAGAATACTGCATACCTTATTACGTGGGGAAGGTCAAGACCCCTCACAAGGGGGTTTGTTATGTGTGATATGCCAACCGCTACGTCAAAGTCTCCCTTCTCAAGTATCCGATAGAGCTCTTCGGGCTTGTAGTCAAGGTAGCTGACAGCCTTTATCCCCTTGCTTCTGTAAAACTCCACGACCTCCTGAACCTTCTCCTTCCCATAGAAGACCGAAAGGTAAACAAGTCCTCCCTTTCCGAGCTTCTTTATAAGCTCAGCGGACCTCTCCAGGGCATCCTCCAGATCCTTCACGGGCTCAGCCACGTCCACTATGTTCCTGACCGTCGTTACCGCCTTCTGGATCTCAAAGCCGAGGAGGTGCCTGAAGAGGAAAACCCTGTTTCCCTTCGGCTTTAAGGTTGCGGAGGAGACCACAAGGACGGTCTCCCTTCTCCTCTTCCTTATCTGAGAGAGTCTCTCCCAGTCCTTCTCCGTCTTGTTTTCCTTGAGGGCGAGCTTTATCTCGTGGTCGGTGAAGCCCAAAAGCTTGAAGAGGTTGTCAACGTTCTTGGAGCGCTTTAGGAAGGAGTCTATGTCGTCTATGAATATGAAGCTGAAACTGAACTTCTTCAGGTTCTCAAAGTTCTTGTGGAGGAACATATTTGTCCCGCAGAGGATATCAAAGTCTCCCGCGAGGAACCTCTCCTTTATCTTCTTCCTGGACTCGTAGACGAGGATGTTTCTCTCTATTCCCAACCTCTGGGAAAGCTCTTTTAGCCTCTCCCCGGCCTGGTTTGCAAGTATCCTAGTGGGGAATATGAGGAGGACTTTAGGTTTTGAGAAGAGGGAGGTAACGAAGCCAAAGGTTGTCTTCCCAACTCCCGTCGGAGCGACTACAGCGAAGGACTGACCCATCAGAACCCTCTTAGCCCAGAGCCTCTGAAGGCTCCAGGGACGAGCTCCCACAGCCCTCTCAAAGAAGCTCTCAAACTCGGAGAGGAGACTTCCGGTCTCACAGAATAGGGAGAGTTCCCTCAGCTTTCCGTTCTCTTCAAGGGTCCTGCAGACGTCCTCCGTTGGTTCCGGGAGGCACCGGTAGCAGGGGAGACCCTTCGCGAGTCTCTCGTCGCTTATCGCTCCCCCGCAGTTTGGACATCCCCTCTCTATTATCAGAAGGCTCATAGGGAAATTATAACCCTCAGTGCCTGAGGACTCCTTCCACCGCCCTATCTATCTCCCTCGCGAGCCTGAAGTCCCTCTCAGTCAGCCCGCCCGCCTCGTGGGTCGTGAGCCTGACCTTAACCCTCTTGAAGCCCACCTCCAGATCCGGATGGTGCCAGTGGATCTCTGCAAGCCCTGCTATTGTGTTCACCACAAAGATCGTAGTCTTCCAGTTCTTGGTATCAAACTCCCTGGCTATGTGATCCCCTTCCAGCCTCCAGTCCTCCAGCTCCTCAAGCCTCTTCCTTATCTCCTCTGCGCTCAGCCTCTCCATCTCAAAGCTCCATGTCCAGTTCGTTGAAAACGCTGTACACGTTTTTCATGTGAAACTCCTTATACATGTAGGAGTTCTTGAAAGGTGTGTCCTTAAGAGCGGATTTGACCTCATCTACAAAGAGCCCCTCATCTTTCAACTCCTTCACCTTCTCTCTCACATAGGTTATGTAATCCTTAGTCCACCTTATAGCGTCCCTGCCCATCGGATCCCCATGCCCACCGAGGAGCTTTTTGAAGTGAAACTTACTGAGTCTGTTAAGGACATCAAGCCACCCCTTCGTTGAAGCGTTCCTGTCTCCAAGGAAAGGGATCCTTTTGTAAGAGACAAGGTCTCCCACGAAGAGGATATCTCCAAACCTAATCACCAGGTCTGTGTTGGTGTGGGCTGGCGTCATGGGTATTATCTCCAGAGTGTTACCTCCTATGCGGAGCTTTACCCTTTCCTCAACCACTATGTCAGGTGGAAAGAGCTTAACACTATTAAACACACCATAGGACCTCTGGGCTGATTCAAGAACCATATCCGCACTGCCGTCCTCGTAAAACCTCTTCAGATTTGCATGGGCTATGAACTTGGCTCCCTCCTCTTTGAAGGGAGCTATCCCGAACCAGTGATCCATGTGGTAATGGGTCGCTATCACGTACAGGATCGGGACATTTTTGATCTTATTTAACTCTGAAATGAACTCCCTCGCAAGCTCGGGAGTTGAGAGGGTATCTATAACAACCCAGCCTTCTCTCGTTAACACGCCATAGGCGTTTGATATAAAACCCCTGTTCTCTTTTGATGGAAGTCCGTAGGTGCCCTCAGCCATGTACACGCCCTCTCCAACCTTCCGAAGCTCCATTGAGAAGGAGAGAGCGAACAGAATTACCAGAATTAAGAAAACTCTGAGCATATCCGAACCTCCATCTTCACTTATATTTTAAACTTGAACTGCAAATTTAAATGAAGACGGTCATACTATAATTAAGAAAACCTCAAGGGGGTTTGAGATGGATTTCTTAGGAAGGGAAGAAGCACCCTTAAGTGCTGAAGAGTGGGAGCAGATAGACAACGCGGTGGTAAGCGTTGCCAAGGAAACCCTCGTATGCAGGAGATTTGTTCCGGTGATGGGACCTATTGGACCCGGGCATCAGATGGTCTCCTACGACGTCATATACGGTATGGAGCCGGGTGTATGCGAGATAAAGCCCGGTCAGGAGTACGAGACCTGCGAGCCCGTGAGAACGGGTGTCAGGAAGCACATACCCATACCGACCATATACAAGGACTTCATCATATCCTGGAGGGACTTAGAGTATTACAGACAGTTCAACATGCCCGTAGACACCTCCAATGCATCGGCAGCAGCGGTAGCGACCGCGGTCGCTGAAGATACCCTCATTCTCCTGGGTAACAAGAACCTTGGGCTTGAAGGGCTCATGACAGCGGAAGGGATAAATACGATGTCAATGAGCGACTGGTCAAAGGTGGGCAACGCCTTCACGGACGTGATAGAGGGAATATCCAAACTGGTGGAACAGGGCTTTTACGGGAACTACTACCTGGTAGTAAACCCGAAGCAGTACTTTCAGCTCAACAGGATGCATGACAACACGGGACTTTTAGAGATAGAGCAGATAAAGAAGGTGGTCAAAGACGTCCTCCAGACACCCATAATGCCTGACAACAGAGCACTTCTCGTCTCCGCAGGTCCCCAGAACTTTGACCTCGTCATAGCACAGGACATTTCGGTCGCTTACGTGGAGTCTTCCAACATGAACCACATCTTCAGGGTGATGGAGATGATCGCCCTCAGGATAAAGAGACCGGGCTCTATACTGGTAATAGGCAAGGGAAAGTAAGAGCCTTAAATGTGGGTTCTTGGACAGCACGATGAACCTTACCGCAAGGCGAGAAATTCCGTCCTCAACTTGGTAGGGAACACGCCTCTCCTAAGGATAAGGAAGGTGATCCCCGAGGACATATCACCGGAGGTGGAGATATACGCAAAGCTTGAGAGCTTCAACCCCGGGGGTTCGGTGAAGGACAGACCTGCTCTGTCCATGTTTCTCACAGCTCTGAAGGAAGGGGTCATAAAGGAAGGGAATGTTGTCATAGACGCCACATCGGGTAATACAGGCATAGCCCTTGCGATGGTGGGTGCTGCCCTGGGGGTTCCTGTTGAGCTCGCCATGCCCGCAAACGTGAGCGAGGAGAGGAAGAAGATAATTCAGGCTTATGGGGCGAAGGTTTATCTCACCGATCCGCTGGAAGGCACAGACGGGGCGATAATCTACGTAAGGGAGCTTGTGGAGAAGGAACCAGAGAGATACGTTTACTTGGACCAGTACAACAACCCTGCCAACTGGAAGGCGCATTTCTACTCCACGGGGATAGAGGTATGGAACCAGACGGAGGGCAGGGTAACCCATTTCGTAGCGGGCATAGGAACGGGGGGAACGATAATGGGAACAGGTAGGAGATTGAAGGTTTATAACCAGGACATACAGGTCATAGGAGTCCAGCCAGCCTACCCCTTTCACGGAATAGAGGGGCTCAAACACATAGAGAGCTCCATAAAGCCGGGCATATTTGACGAGAACTTCTTGGACAGAACCATATTCGTTGAGACTGAAGATGCCTACGAATGGGCGAGAAAGCTTGCAAGGGAGGAAGCTGTGTTTGTGGGTCAGTCCTCTGGTGCAGCGCTGTGGGCATGCATCAAACTCGCACGAGAGCTCTCCGAAAGGGGTGAAAGGGCTGTCATAGTCACGGTGTTCCCGGACGGAGGGGAGAAGTATCTCACCACCGCACTCTTTGAGTGAGTCAGGTTATCTCCTCTATGGGTTTTCCCTTAGCCTCCACACCATACACTCCCCAGAGTATGTATGCGAGGACGCCCAACATCCAGAAACCAAAGAGTCCGTACACCCCATATACGTATCCGAGCTGAGATAGACTGACCAGGAGGGGTGGAGCTAGAACACCTCCGAGACGCCCCACTATTGAGAGCAGACCTATGGCGGTAGCCCTCACAGAAGAAGGAAATATCTCCATAGCACTCACGTAGGCAACACTCGCAAAGGAGAAGGCTATAAAAGAGTAAAGGGCAAAGGCTACGTAGAAGTTATCAAGATAGATCAGAGCTAAGGTGCTGAGGGCTGACAGCATTGCGATACCGAGACCCGTAGCCTTCCTGCCAAGGAGGTCTGCAAATATAGCTACCACCACACCTCCAAAGAACCCGCCTACGCTACCCATGAGAAAGAGGTTGGGAATATCCTCAGAGGAAATACCCATAGCGGGGGCAAGGCTTATAGGTAGAAGGCTCACGAGTCCGTAGTAGGTGGTGAGTATTGTAAGGCTCAGGGCACTGGAGAAGAGGAACCTCCACCTGTACCTGCTGAATATAAGCCTAAAAGCATCCCAGATACTTCCCTCAAAGACCGGGATCGGGCAACTCCCATGCTCGGGCTCAACCCCTGAGAACCTTTCCAGCCTACCGACTATCTCCTCCGCAAGGTCATGCCTTCCCCTTGAGAGGAGCCATCTGGGAGATTCGGGGACGTTCTTTCTCACCCACAGTGTGAGTAACGCTATCACGCCTCCCAGGAAGAAGGCGAAGCGCCAGCCCAACTCCGGAGGTAGATTCTTCAGAAGTAAGAGAGCGGTTAAGGATGCCAACACACTACCTACATTCCAGGATGCGGACAAGAAACCGTCCACCTTTCCTCTGTGCCTTGCGGGGACAAACTCATCTATGGCGGAGTGTATGGCGGCGAACTCTCCACCTATACCCGCACCCGCTATAACCCTGAGTACAAAGGCACTGTAAAAGTCCCATGCGAATCCTGTCAGTGAGGTTCCCAAGGAGTAGAGGAGCAAGGTGAGCATAAATACCCTCTTTCGCCCGTACTGATCCGCAAGGTGTCCGAACAGAAAAGAGCCAAGTATGGCACCTACGAGGAAACCGCTTATAACAAGGCTACCCTCTAAAGGAGAGAGACTGAGGGACTCTGTCATCCCACCCAGAACGTTACCGACTATAACTACCTCAAAGGCATCAAGAATCCAGGCGACACCGAGAGCGATAAGAAACTTCGTGTGAAACCTGCTCCATGGAAGACTGTCAAGCCTGCAGGTTATATCGGTCTCTATAAAACGCATTCAGGAAAGTATAGGGGAATGGTAATATATAAGCCATGCCCTACGTCAACGTAAAGGTAGCGGGAAAGCTAACCAAAGACCAGAAGAGAAGGATAGTTGAGGGCGTCACCAAACTGCTGGAAGAGGTAGCGGGCAAACCGCCGTCGGCTACTTACGTTGTGATAGAAGAGGTTGACAGGGAAAACTGGGGGAAAGGTGGAGAGCTACTTTCCGATAAAGGCTGATGGGAAAGCTTTACGTAGTCCCCACACCCATAGGAAATCTCAAGGACATAACCCTCAGAGCTCTTGATGTCCTAAGAGATGTGGATTACGTAGCCTGCGAAGACACCAGAAGAACCAGAATTCTCCTAAACCACTACGAGATAAAGGGAAAAAGGCTCATCCCTTACTACGAGCCTAAGGAGAGATCTCAGATACCAAAGATAATAAACATCCTAAGGGAACACGATGTGGCTCTGGTAACGGACGCGGGGACGCCAGCCATATCCGACCCGGGGTTCAGGCTCATAAGAGCCTGCATAGAGGAGGGAATTGAGGTTGAAGTACTGCCCGGACCCTCAGCGATGATAACAGCCCTTGTGGGCTCCGGACTGCCAACGGACAGGTTCTTGTTCGCAGGGTTCCCTCCAAAGAAGGGCACCGGGGGTTTTTTTGAAGAGCTGAAGTCGTGTGATGATACAACCATCGTGATCTATGAGTCACCGAAGAGGCTTCTGAAGACCCTGAACCTCATAAGAGAGACCTTCGGTGAGGTCAGCGTATGTGTCGCAAGAGAGCTGACAAAGGTTCACGAAGAGTTCGTGAGAGGAAGCGTATCCGAGGTGATTGAAGAATTTGGAAGAAGGAAGAATATAAAAGGAGAGGTGGTGATACTATTCAGTGGAAAAAAGCTCTCTACATCCTATTAGTTTTAGCTTCAGTTGGAGTAACCCTTGCAGGGTCATATATCCACCACAGGTTCATTCTGGGGATTGAGCGTACAGAACCATACCAGTATGCGGTCCCACTTATAGTGGGTTTGCTCTTTGGACTCGTACTATCTCTCCTTGTTCACCTTTACTCTTCCCTGAAGGAAAAGGAGAGAGAGCTCAGAAAGCTCGCATCCACAGACCCTCTCACAGGACTACCGAACAAGAGAATACTCATGGAATTCCTGGAGTTTGAGCTTAACAGGGCAAAGAGGAAGGGAACTCCCCTGTCAGTTGCAGTCTTTGATATAGACGATTTCAAACAGATAAACGATACCTATGGACACCTCGCAGGGGATCAGATCCTGAGAGCGCTCGCGGGAGTGGTAAGAAAAAATCTCCGCTCAACAGATATAGTGGGAAGGTTCGGAGGAGAGGAGTTTGTGGTAATCATGCCTGAAACAGACCTGAAAACAGCTGTAAGGGTCATGGAGAGGCTCAGGAGAACTGTTGAGGAAACGTACTTTGAACCCGTGGGCAACCTGAGCATAAGCGTGGGTATAACTGAACTTAAGAGTGATGACGACACCGAATCACTCCTCAGAAGGGCGGACGAAAAGCTCTATCAGGCGAAGAGGGAGGGCAAGAACAGGGTGCTGGCAGGTTAACCTGCCTTAGCCTCTTCCTTCTTATCCTCCTTGACCTCCTGGGCTTTGACCTCCTTGATCTTCTTCTCGTCCTCCTCAACGTCTATCTCTCCTGCGAGAGCCTTTTTGAAGTTCCTTATACCAGACCCGAGAGCCTTTCCAGCCTCGGGGATCCTTGACGCTCCGAAGAGGACGAACACTATGGCGAGAATTATCAGCAGTTCAGGTATCGTCGGCATATGAAACATAATTTCAACCTCCTATAGCAGGTATCTTAGGATTAATATAACCTCTTAACAGCACCTTATCCACTCCAAGGGGGATTGCACGAGCCCCATTCTCCTGTGCCAGGCATGAAACTCTTCAAGGAGCTGAGGGTATGCCTCCAAGAAAAACAGCTTGTATGGGTTGGGAAGCCCAAAGTAGTCCGAGAAGAGAAAGAAGAGAAACACCTCGTCAAGCTGTCTCGCGGTGCGGGAGAACTCCTGCCCAAACTTGAGCCTGTAAAACTCCGAGAGTATCTCAGAGAACCTCACGTCTCCACACCCCTTCTCTCAGCCCTCACAGCGTTCACGGACTCCAGCACTATGGCAACCTCAAGGATGAGTATTATCCCGCTCACGCTCGCGAGCAGGTAGTCTCCCTTCAGAGCGTTGTTCACGAGGTTCATAAACATAGCGACAGACGTTATAAACAGAACGAGCACCAGCGGAACGACCACAGGTAGGGTGGGTCTGCTCTCCCTTCTAAGGTAGAGGTAGGTCACAAGCAGAGCAAGACCTGCAAGAAGCTGGTTCGCTGCACCGAAGACGGGCCAGAAGACCAATCCTCCCTTGCCACCTTCTTTAGCCAAGACCAGACCCATGGAACTCAGCACAGCGATAAGGGAGGCAAACCAGGCATTTTTGAGAGGCTTTATGGAGTATATCTGCCCGAGCTCGTTGAGTATGTACCTCTGTATCCTGACGCTGGTGTCCATGGTGGTCGCAGCGAAGAGTACTATAAGTGTGGCTATAAGGGTACGGGAAAGCTCCATACCCAGCCCGAGTGAGGATATAAGGTTTGCACCACCCTCAACCACAGCCGGAACTGCGGATTTCTTTATGCTCGCCCAGGAGGAGTACAGCTCTGCAAACCTGTCTGCGGAAAGCATGGCTACCCCTGCGGTACAGGCTATTATCACAGCGACCGCGAGGGAGCTCTCTCCAAGAAAACCCAGATAACCGACTATCCTCGCGTCACTCTCACGGTACAGCTGTTTTGAGGAAGTTCCGGAGGATACGAGGGCATGGAAACCGCTCAGAGCACCGCAGGCTATGGTTATGAAGAGGAATGGGAACATGGGAGGTGCACCCTCCGGGCTCGGGTTGAGAGAAGGTGCGACAACGCTCGGATTTGCTATCAGAGCTCCAACATAAATGAGAGCAAGGAGGATTACAACCTGAAGTCCGTTCAGGAAGTCTCTGGGCTGGAGCAGGAGCCATACGGGCAGTGAGGAGGCGAAGAACGTGTAGGTGAAAAGGAGCACTATCCAGAGCATTATGGGTTCAACGCCGAGGACCCCTGCGAGGGGCTTTATGTCAATGGGATACATACTACCAACGTAGATTGATGCGTACAGAAGAACCAGAAACACGACCGTGGGTATGAGGAAGTTTACCCTGAACCTGTAAACGCTGATACCGAAGAGGATCGCAAGGGGGATTATGGTCCACGCAGGTATAACGCTTGAAGGAAACTTAATAAAGAGCAGGGCTATGACGAAGGCGAACACGGCGTTCACGAGTATGGCGAGGGCGAGTATGAGCAGTAAAAATACCACCCGCGCCCTCTCACCGGCGTACTCACCAAGTATGGTGCCTATGGAATTACCCCTGTGCCTTATGGAAGTTACGAGAGCTCCAAAGTCGTGGACAGCACCTATGAAAACAGCACCAAACACGACCCACAGGAGTGCCGGAACCCAGCCCCATATGACCGCTATTGCGGGACCAACTATGGGACCAGCCCCGGTGATGGAGGTGAAGTGGTGTCCGAGAAGTATCCACCTGTTGGTAGGGACGTAATCAACACCATCCTCAAGTTCATGGGCTGGTGTTTTTCTGCTGTCGTCAAGCCCAAACACCCTCTTTGAGAGGTATCTTGAGTAAAAGAGAAAACCAAGAGCATAGACAAAAAAAGCGAATACTATGATAGCCACACTGCTCATATCTCTAAATTATAAAACGCCTGCCCGCCATGTGTTTTATATTAAGAGTTATGAATATCCTTATAATCGGAAGCGGTGTGATAGGTCTCTCAACAGCCTTTGAGCTCGCCCTCGCAGGACACAGGGTAAGGGTGGTTACAAGGAACTACGAGGAAGGGACATCGTGGGTTGCGGGAGGTATGCTCGCTCCCTTCTCAGAGGGACTGAAGGGTAGTCTCCTGAACTTTTCCATGGACAGTCTGAGGCTCTACCCGGACTTCATAGGCAGACTTGAGGAGGTATCCCGGATAAAGCTCTTTTACAGCAGAAGCGGGATACTGAGACTCGTCCTTAATGAGAGTGAGTACCATGAGGTAAAGAAAAACGCGGAAGCCTACTCTTCAGCCGGGGTCAACTGGGAGGAGCTGGGTGGGGAAGAGCTGTCCAGAAGGGAGCCACTGCTGTCCAGTGAACCCATCGCAGGGTTTCTCTTCAGAGACGAGGGGAACGTTGACGCGGAGAAGCTCATGGATGCCCTGCTCTTTGCCTGCGAAAACCTGAACGTAAAGATAGTGATAGACGATATCACGGAGATCGTTCGCTCGGGCGAAAGGGTAGAAGAGGTAAAGGGATACAGGGACACTTATAGGTCTGACTTCTACGTATTTACGACAGGTGCGTGGAGCAGGTCTCTGCTAAAGGTTCCTGTCTATCCCGTAAAGGGACAGATACTGAAGGTAAAGGGTCTTGAATTAGACAAGGTGTACTACTCAAGCGTATCCTACATAATACCCAAGGAGAATCACATGCTTATAGGAGCTACCTCTGAAGACGCTGGCTTTGACAGCAGAACAACCCTTGAGGGAGTCAGCAGTCTGGTGAACGGAGCCCTAAGGATAATCCCCGAACTCTCAAAGGCAGAGCTCCTTGGCGTCAGGGTTGGCTTCAGACCTGCGACACCCGACGAAGCACCCATATTTGACGCGGGTGAAAACTTTGCGGTTCTTACAGGGCATTACAGGAACGGGATACTCTGGGCTCCTGCGAGTGCAAACGTAGCCCTTGAGCTCGTGGAGAAGGGAAAGAGGTCGGAATACTTCAGCCTGTTTTCTCCAAACAGACTGGGGACTTTTTAGGATAAAGACCGTCAAAAATCATATTGTTATTTGGAGGAAAGGTTTTTATTTTTAAAAACTCTAAATCCATAGGAGGAAGGCTATGCTCAGAGCTGAGTGGGTTGCGAAGAGAAGCAAGTTTAAGAATAAAAGCCAGATGCATTTAGCCCGTCAGGGCTTGATCACAGAAGAGATGGAGTACGTCGCCCGCAGGGAGGGTCTTCATCCCGAGTTCGTCCGTCAGGAGGTCGCCAGCGGTAGGATGATAATACCCGCCAACGTAAACCACCTCCACTTAGAGCCCATGTGCATAGGCATGAACTCCAAGGTCAAGGTAAACGCCAACATAGGAAACTCAGGACTTGCGTCCGACATACCCACCGAGATAGAGAAGGCTAAGGTCGCCATAAAGTACGGTGCGGACACCATAATGGATCTCTCAACCGGAGACGCCATACCCGAGACCCGCCAGGCGATAATAGAGGCGAGCACCGTCCCCGTGGGTACTGTCCCCATATACGAGGCATGGAAGATAGCCAAGGGAGACGTGAAACAGCTTACAACAGACCTCATACTTGACGTGATAGAAGAACAGGCAAGGCAGGGTGTTTCTTACATGACAATACACGCAGGGATACTGAGGAAACACCTGCCAGCGGTTCAGCACAGGGTGATGGGAATAGTCTCCAGAGGTGGTGCCATACTCGCCCAGTGGATGACCGAGCACAACAGAGAGAACCCTCTCTATGAGCACTTTGACAAGATATGCGAGATATTCAAGAAGTACGACGTCTCCTTCTCTCTTGGAGATGCCCTAAGACCAGGATGTATTGAGGATGCAACCGATGACGCTCAGCTTGGTGAGCTTAAAGTCCTCGGGGAACTTACAGAAAGGGCGTGGAAGCACGACGTCCAGGTCATGGTTGAGGGTCCGGGACACGTTCCCCTGAACGAGGTAGAGTTCAACATGAAGATCCAACAGCTCTGGTGTAAGGAGGCACCCTTCTACATACTTGGTCCCCTCGTCCTTGATGTTGCACCGGGATACGATCACATAGGAAGCGCGATAGGAGCTGCGGTCGCAGGTTCAGTAGGAGCGTCCATGCTCTGCTACATAACGCCCAAGGAACACCTTGGACTTCCCAATGTGGAGGACGTCAAGCAGGGAGTGATAGCCTACAAGATAGCAGCCCACTCCGCAGACATAGCAAAGCACTGGCCCGGAGCGAGGGACTGGGACTTGGAGATGTCTATAGCAAGATATAACTTTGACTGGAACAGACAGTTTGAGCTCGCCATGGATCCAGAGACAGCGAGGGCATACCACGACGAGACCCTACCCCAGGACGGATACAAGACCGCCAAGTTCTGCTCAATGTGCGGACCTGAGTTCTGTTCCTACAAGATATCCCAGAAGGTTCAGGGAAAGGTTGAGCCAGAAGAGATCCTTGCAGAGGACAACTGGATAGTACCTTAAGGTGTAGCCCCCTCACGGGGGCTATGCAGTCTATATCGCCTTTGGTTTACAGGCGTCTATGAAGCTCTGGATCATTTCTTGAGTTGGGTTGTCAACCGCTCCGTACTTTTCCTTTACCCTCCTGACCTTATCGTTGTAGGTCTCTTCCTCGCTTCTGTAGAATATTCCAACCGGAACGGGAGCATTCGGATCGTAGTAGTGGTCAAGGTCGTGGAGGGCAATCTCAAGGGCAGCTATCAAGTCGGTGTGGTCGTGACCCTCGTCGTTTATATTTCTCTCCTTCACCAAGGGGTACTCAAAGAAGGATACCTCCTTAGTCCTCTCCCTGTAGTACTTAAAGGTATCAACCTTGTTGAAGGTTGGACATGGAGAGAGGACGTTCACAAAGGCAAACCCCCTGTGGGATATAGCCTGCTTTATCACTTCCGTCATGTGCTTGGGATTCCCTGAGAAGGTCTGGGCCACGAAGGTGGCTCCGAAGGAAAGCATCTGGGCGACAGGGTTTACAGGTTTGTCTATGTTCCCGTAGGGGGTAAGGGAACCGTAGAGCCCTTCCCTTGATGTGGGGGATACCTGGTTCTTGGTGAGTCCGTAAACCTGATTGTCCATACATATTACGGTTATGTCCACGTTCCTCCTCGCCGCGTGGGGGTTGTGCCCCGCACCTATGGAGAAGAGGTCTCCGTCACCCACATCACATATAACCGTTAGCTCCGGATTTGCGAGCTTGACACCGATGGCGAAAGGTATGGCTCTACCGTGGAGCGTATGGGCGCCGTAAGTCCTCATAAAGAGGGGAGCCCTTGAAGAACAACCTATCCCCGAGACCTGAACCACACTCTCAGGGGGTATTTTCAGCTCGGAGAAAGCCTTGGTAAGAGCTGAAACCACGGTAAAGTCTCCACACCCGGCACACCAGGTGGGTTCTATGTCACTTTTATACTCAGCAGGCTTGAGAGGAGTCTCAAGTCTCTTGTAAATGCCCATACTTCACCTCCTTTAAATTAGTCCATAAACTTTTTCTTCTCCGAAAACGTCTGCAGCAGTCAGTCTGCCCTCGGTAAGTTCGGGGTTCTCCTCAAGGAACTCAAGGAAGGCTTCTACCTCCCGCGGTATCATGGGTTCACCCCTGTATATGTTAAAGCTCACGGGGCTAAGATGGGTCTCCTGTTTAAGGATTGAGGCAAGCTGTCCGCTCCAGTTCGTCTCCGGCACAGCTATCCTCCTGCACTTGCTTGCGAATGCCTCTATAAGATCAGCTCTTACGGGCCAGAGGAGCCTCATGTAGAGGGCATTTATCCTCCTTCCCTTGCTCCTGAGCCTCTCTATAGCTTCCCTGGTCACCGAAGCGGTCAGCCCCCACGTTATCACACCTATCTCAGCCTCTTCAAAGGGAGCGTCAAACTCGTAGAACCTGTCCGCGTCCTCCCTGAGGAGTCTCTCCAGCTTCTTCATCCTCTTCTCCATCTGGAGAGTTCTTATATCAGGTCTGTTCCTGGGATCGGAGTTCTCCTGGTGTTCAAGCCCCGTTATCGTATGTATGGCGTTTGGATCTCCGGGAACACCCACGGGCGTTATGCCGTCTTCAACGGAGAGAGCGTATCTTAGGAACCTGTTGTTCCTCGTGAACCTTCCTTCTGGGTCTTCCTCTCTGCTGTAAACCCACCTGCTTTCAACCTTTATATCTTCTACCTTAGGAGTTGGGAACGCCTCAGCCCTGAGCGACAGGGAAGCATCAGAGAGAAGGAACACGGGTATCTGATACTTCTCAGCAAGATTGAAGGCTTCTACCGTAAGATAGAAACATTCCTCAACGTTCGTAGGAGCAAGGACAGCCTTGGGATACTCACCGTGACCGCCGTAAACGACGTGGTAAAGATCGCCCTGCTCGTGTTTTGTGGGCATGCCGGTTGAAGGACCGACCCTCTGAACATCAACCACAACTATCGGGAGCTCTGTCATTCCCGCGTAGGAGAGGAACTCTGTCATCAGGCACAGCCCCGGACCAGAGGTTGCGGTCATAGCTTTAACACCTGCAAAGGAGGCGCCGAGCGCCATACCAAGAGAAGCTATCTCATCCTCAGCCTGATAGAGCCATCCCCCGGTTTTTATAAGATCACCAACTATGTAGTTACCAACAGTGGTAGCGGGTGTTATGGGATACGCGGCGTAAAACTTGCAACCAGCGACCACAGCACCCTTAGCGACAGCCTGATTCCCCTCCATTATTACAACGTCTCTGGGCTCCTTTGGGGGAGGGAAGGTGTAAGGGTCTGTCTTCTTAAGGTTCTCTTTAACGTAATTCATACCGCACTCTAAGGCTCTATAGTTCATCTCAACGATCTCTTCACCCTTCCTGAGAAACTTTGCCCTTATGGATTCCCTTATGGACTGGTCGGATATGCCAAACAGCTCACAGAGAGCACCCAAGGCTATGACGTTTTTGGTTATGTAAGCCTTCATGACCTCCTTTGCAAGCTTGGAGAGAGGAACGGGATATAGATAGACGCCCTCGTGCTTCTCCGGTTCAAAGTCGGATGAATCGTAAACGAGAACCGTTCCGGGCTTAAGGTGCTTCTTGTTAAAGTCGTAAGCCTCTTTGTTGAAACAGCAGAGTATGTCAAAGCCATCCCCCGTTGAGTACCTCTTCTCCTCCGACACTCTGACTATGGACTGAGCGTAGCCACCCTTTATCTCCGCGGGGAAGCTCTTGAAGTTGACCACCTCAAAGCCAGCCCTCGCTGCAGCCTCGGTAAGGAAGTCTCCCGCAGATATTACACCTTCACCACCTTCACCACCTATCTTAATAACGAGATCAAATCCCATCTAAAACCTCCTTGCCTTGCTAAAATTTAAAACGGTATTTTACAAAAATATACACCTTCTCAGGTCTGGCAAGTGAAAATGGGAGATGGACTCCTTAAGGTTTACGAAACCCTCCTGGGCTTCTATGGGGAGCAGAACTGGTGGCCCGTGGACGAGGAGTACCATCTGAGGCACGGTAGCGACCCTCGTGAAGAGATCGTCGTTGGAGCCATACTCACCCAGAACACAGCATGGAAGAACGTAGAGAGGGCTCTTGAGAACCTTAAACGTGAGAAACTGCTTAGCTTTGAGGGGATTCTAAAGATCTCTCTTGAAGAGCTCCAGGAGCTGATAAGACCGGCGGGCTATTACAGACAGAAATCCCAGAGGCTGAAGGTCGTTGCGAGAGAGCTAAGCCCCGTTTCAAAGCTTGAAAGTGTAAGCAGGGAGGAGCTGTTGAGGATAAAGGGTATAGGTAGAGAGACCGCTGACGCGGTATTACTGTATGCAGGGAACAGGCCCTACTTCGTCATAGACGCCTACACCAAGAGGATAGTGGAGAGGGTATTCCGCAGAGAGGGAAGCTACGAGGAGCTGAGAAGATGGTTTGAGGATAACCTCCCGAAGGATATAAAGCTATACAAGGAGTTCCATGCCCTACTGGACGAACATGCGAAGCACTTCTGCAGGAAGAAGCCTGTGTGCGAAGGCTGTCCCCTCATTCAGGTCTGTACTCAGCCTTTGAGGTAGCTGTCTCCCAGAGGACTACCTTGACTACCCTGACCTCCCCCAGGAGCCTTGCATCTTTCAGCCTCTCGGTTAGAAAGTCGTAGAAGAACTTGGCGAGGGCTTCTGCGGTTGGACAGAAATCAACGGGGAATATCTTCAGGGCACCGAACTTCTTGGCAACCTCCTTTAGCTCCTCATACATGGGATCGTTTGTATCTAT
>WGFS01000149.1 GCA_015492115.1 Aquificaceae bacterium | reverse complement strand
GTGCTTCACGGGATGGAAGCTAAAGACCGTTGCGTCCGAATATTTGCAACTTCCTATCTTTGAACCTTTGTACTCAGCCCCCAGAGCATGACAGGCGTCCTCTATAACCTTTAAGCCATACCTGTCCGCTACGCTTCTTATCTTCTCCATATCAGCCGGGTGCCCTGCATAGTGGACGGGGACTATAGCTTTGGTCTTTTCGGTTATTGCACCCTCAATCAACTTTGCATCTATGTTCCCTGTATCGGGTTCCACGTCCACGAATACGGGTCTTGCCCTCAGAACAAGGAGCATATTGGTGGTCGCGACAAAGGTCACGGGACTCGTTATAACCTCATCTCCTTCAGATATACCGCAGGCGTAGTATGCCCCCAGTAGGGCGGAGGTTCCGGAGTTAAAGACCACACAGTACTTGGCACCGCAGTATCGGGCGAGCTTCTCCTCAAACTCCTTTACCTTGGGACCCTGTGTTATGAAGTCAGACCTCAGAACCTCAACCACAGCCCTTATGTCTTCTTCGTCTATGAACTGCCTTCCGTAGGGTATCATGCCAGCTCTATATCAAGCCTATCTATCATGTCCTTCAGCTCTTCCACACCCAGCCACCAGTCGTTTTTATCGCTCCTGAAAACGAACCCTTCGGGTAGCTTCTCTCCATCGCCCCACTTCTGCAAGGGTTTGGTCTCAAACCACGTTTCCGGAAGGATAACGAAGTAAGTTTTCCCGTTGGTCTTTACCCTGACGGTATGCCTCGCCTCATCTTCAGAGACAAGGGTCTCGTGTAGCTTCTCTCCCGGTCTTATGCCTATCTCCTTCAGAGTGCATTCAGGGCATATAGCTCTTGCAAGATCAAGTATCCTCATACTCGGTATGTAAGGGACAAACACTTCCCCACCTACGCTTTCGGACAGGGCAAAGAGAACGAGATCTATCGCCTCGTCAAAGGTTATCCAGAACCTCGTCATCCTCTTGTCTGTTATCGGGAGTTCCCTATTGCCCTCCTCCACCAGCTTCTTGAAGAAGGGAATCACGCTTCCCCTACTTCCCACCACGTTCCCGTACCTAACCACGGAAAAGCATGTATCCTTAGCACCCGCATAGGCGTTGGCTGACACGAGGAGTTTTTCCATAGCCAGCTTGGTTGCCCCGTAGAGGTTTACAGGGTTTACCGCCTTGTCTGTAGAAAGAGCTACGACCTTCTTAACACCCTTGTCTATCGCCGCTTCTATTATGTTCTGTGCACCCAAGATGTTGGTTTTGACCGCCTCTATAGGGTTGTACTCAAGTATGGGAACCTGTTTGAGCGCAGCGGTGTGAACTACATAATCCACTCCCTCAAAGGCTCTGTATAACCTGTCTCTGTCCCTGATGTCTCCAAGGAAGAACCTTATCTGAGGATACCTGTCCGGAGGAAACTCCTTCTGCATCTGGAACTGCTTGAACTCGTCCCTGCTGAAGATTATGATCTTCCTGACTTGAGGGAATTTTCTGAGGAGCTCTCTTGCAAACCTTTTGCCAAAAGAACCAGTACCACCCGTTATGAGTATAGTCTTGTCCTTTAGCATATTAAAGAAATATAAAGTATATTTTTGTATTATGAGCACAAAATCTGAAGCAATGGAAAAAGAGCTCAAGGAGAGATACATAAAAAATCATTTTTTCCTTCAGAGAAATGCACCTTCTATATTCAGAAAGGTAAATCAGGATGGGGGTATAGAATGGAGGGTAACAGTTGGGGATGAAGGTTCTATAAATGCGATAGTTAACGGTTCGCCTTTATACCCTAAGGATCCTGTTTACATAGCAGAAAAACAGGTTGAACTTTTCTCTGAAAATCCAGACAGGTTGATTTCTCAGCAGGTAATGACGGTTCCCAAGGTTGGTCATGTTCATAAGCGTTGCAGTGAAGCACTTATAGACATTGCAAGGAAGTTCAACAAAGATGGGAACTTGAGCTTTGATTTTGACGGTAAGAACATACCGGTTCTGATAGTATTAGGTGTAGGTTTTGGTTTTCACATAGAAAAGCTCATAAGAAAATATAACATACAACACATGATCGTGGTTGAACCTAACCCAGATCTTTTAAAGTTGAGCCTATATACACTGAATTGGCAGGAGGTGTTTAATTACTTTAGCAGACCAGGGAGGAGCTTTCATGTAATTTTAGGTGATGATATTGAAAGAATAACTGAAGATGTTGTACATCTTTTCAACAGAATAAGCCCGTCTTTTATATCGTACATATTTTTCTTTAAGCACTTTTCTTCTGAATTCTTTGATAACCTGAAGTATAAATTAGCAGAGGAACTGCCTAATAGCTGGATCCTCTGGGGATTTTTTGATGATGAGTACATCTCCCTACAGCATACAGTAAAAAATATAAAAAGGAGAATTCCTGTCTTTATAGGCTCAAACTCAGAGTTTGATATTCCTGTGTTCGTTGTAGGTTCTGGGCCCTCCTTGGACGAAAGCATAGAGACAATAAGAAAGTTTCAGGATAGAGCCTTGATAGTGTCTTGTGGAACAGCTCTGTCCGCATTGCATAAGGCTGGTATAAAGCCAGATTTCCAGATAGAGATAGAGAGAACCAAATCCACCTATAAAACACTCAAAGAGATAGACCAGAAGTTTCTCAAGGGTATAACTTTTGTGGGCATGAATACGTTGTATCCTGGTGTATTTTCATTATTTAAGGAAAAATACATGTTCCTTAAACCTAACGATGCTGGTTCTCCTCTGTTCCCCAAGTTTTTACCCAGGATATATTTTTCCAACCCGACAGTGACGGCTGCAGGCGTGTCTCTTTTTGCCAACATGGGTTTTAAAAACATATACCTATTCGGTGTTGATCTTGGCACCAAGAGGTTAGATTTAGTCCACTCCAAGCTCAGTAACTATAACGCTGAAAACAGCTTCCTGAAAGATAGAGACAAAGAGATAAAATTTGGAATGACTTATGAGGGGAACTTTGGTGGAGAAGTATATACAAACGATGTGTTTTTTAACACCAAGAAGGCGATAGAAAGCGTAATTAAAATTTTCAATAAGATCAATGTGTTCAACGCTTCCGACGGCATAAAGATAGAGGGGGCAGAACCTGTGCGACATGAAAACATTAGCCTGGAAGATGCAGGCGTTGGCAAAAGTGAAGTTATAAAGACCATAAAGAATACTGCCTTTTCTACAGATGTCTATAAAGATATTAACGTAGAATCGGAAATAAAAGGTCTTAAAGAGGACTTTGGCAGGTATTACGAAAAGTTCAAGGATATAGATAAAACTGATAAAGCTGATATAGAGTATATACTGTCTCTATTTTCAGATATGTTTATGTACATCATAAACATAGGATTATCTAAAGGCAAAACCAAGGGTGAGTATATTTTGCTAAACCTTTTGTCTCCGTCCATAAAGGCCTTCAGCGTCTTTATACTGTCAAACGCATACTCTATACGAGACGAGTCTGTCAGGTCTAAGTACATTCGTGAATCCCTAAAGGTACTTAAAGATTTTCTGAAAGAAGCCAAAGATCTCATAGACGAACTGCCTTACTGAGCTAAATAGCACAGAGCTAAAAAACTTTCCTCATCTTCCGATAATAAAAACCAAGACTTCAAAAGGAGGTGTCAGTCATGGCTCTGAGAATCAACTTCAACTACGAGTCGGCGGTAACGCACACCGCCCTCAAGCAGAACGAGCGACTTATGAACAAGTCGCTCCTGAGACTCTCAACGGGTCTCAGAATTCTGAACGCTGCGGACGACTCCGCAGGTCTCTTCATAGCTGATCAGCTTGCCGTTGTCTCCGCCGGTCTTGAGCAGGGTAACAGGAACATCCAAACTGGTATATCCGCGCTCCAGATAGCGGAAAACTCAGCAGGTCAGATCTACAACAAGCTCAAAGAGATCTACGTCAAGGCGGAAAACGCAGCGAACGACATCAACGACCCTAACGCGAGAGCTTCTCTCCAGAGAGAGATAAACAACCTTATAAACGCCATAGAGAAGATAGGAAGGGACACGGAGTACAACGGTATAAAGCTCCTTGACGGAACCTTTACCAACAAATACATCCATTACGGAGCAAGAAAGGACCAAGTGATAACCGTAAACATTGACAGCGTCCTGCCCAAGGATCTGGGTGCCTATATAGTCAAAGGTCAGGGAGCTATCTATACCAGTGGTGCTGTTTCTGTTACCACTTTCAGCAATAACTTCACAGCTGCAACCAACTGGGTGGTTGACAGTGGGGATTACGTTGACGTTGCGGGTATTCGTGTGCTTAGCTACGATGGAACAAGACGCTTTGTGGACGCCAAGAGCTTGGCGGATGCCATAAACACCAACAAGGACTTGCAGGCACTGGGAATAGAAGCTCAGGCTAAGAATACAAACAGCGCGACCAACAGCTTTACTGGATTTGCAAACTTCTGGTCTACTACAGGCTCTACGACTACTGTCAGTCAGGTAACCCTTGACTTTTATATTGGAAACAAAGATATTACCGGCTCGTCCGACTTCCAGGTCACGATAGACAGCACCATCACCAGCCTGAACCAGCTCGTGGATACGATCAATACCCAGGCTTCAGCTGCGGGCGTGGACATAAAGGCTAAGGCGGTTAACGGTAAACTCGTGCTGGAAACCGGTGGTGGAGAGACCATAGCTGTTGACGTATCCGTATCAGGAACAAACCTTTCAGTGGGTGCTACAGTTAAACTCAGCCAGGTGCTTGAAGGTGCTTCGGATATAAGTACATCTGTTGGTACAAACTACTTCTACATAGACGTGGGCGAGATAGATATAGCAGGTGTTCAGAGCTACGACGTTAATCAGAGCGGTGTATCGGCGGCCAATCAGGGTTTCAACTTTGACGTTACCACTGCGACAGCCAAAAACCTCAATGCGGTCAGCGTTCTGACCAACGCAAAAGCAGAAGAGTCCCTTCTTATTCTAAAGAAGGCGATCCAGAGGGTTGATACCGTTCGTTCCGAGATAGGAGCGGTTATGAACAACCTCCAGACCATATACGATGCCCAGAAGGTCGCCCAGGACAACACCAACGAGGCTGAGAACGTAATAAGGAACGTGGACTTTGCCAAGGAGATGTCCAGATTCACCACACTCCAGATAAGGATGCAGTCCGGTGTTGCAATGCTCGCACAGGCGAACACCCTACCCCAGCTGGTCCTCCAGCTCCTGAGGTAACGGATGATGGAGGGGGGCGCTTGCCCTTCCCTCCGCTTAAAAAGGAGAGCCTGCCATGAGGGTGAACAGCAAGGGTTCGGAGCTTGACTTTGAGGTAATAAGGCAGGTCTCACGGCAGGTCAGAGATATGGAGAGGAGTGTGGAGACAATACGCAGGGATATAGAGAAGAAGGCAAAGGAGTCCGTTCAGGAGGCTACCCTGAACAGCGAGGAACTGCAGAAGGTTCTGAAAGAGATAAGGAGGAAGCTGGACTACCTGAACAGGTACCTGAAGATAGACATAGACGACCAGCTTGAGATACCGGTGGTAAAGATATTTGAGAAGGATACAAACAGGTTGATAAGACAGATCCCCCCTGACTACCTGCTTGAGCTTATGAGAAGGATAGACCAGATGCTCGGCGTCCTGCTGAGCGAGAGGGTTTAGTTATGGCTGGTGAGCTCTTCCTTTCAGGTCTTACTGGGACTAACTTTGACGGGGGTGCGATGGTTGACCAGATAATGCAGTTAAAATCACTCCCGCTTAAGAAATTACAGCAGGAAAAAACCCTCGTACAGGCTAAGCTCTCCTCCCTTGGCAATCTGTCAGAAGGCATAGGGGACTTTTTATCAATATTTGATAGTCTTGATGTTGACTCTCTCTTCAAGTCAAAGCAGGCGACCTCCTCAAATCCCGATGTTCTCAGCGTCTCTGCGACAGACACAGCCCCAAATCTGAACTTCTCCGTTACAGTGAACAAGCTTGCCCAGGCTGAGGTAAGGGTGAGCAATGGAGGTCTTACGGATCTGACTTCAACCTTCGCAAGCTCGGGGACTCTAACCATAACCTACGATACGGGTTCAGGGACGGAGACCTTCAACATCAACTACAGCGCAGGTGACACCCTTGATGACCTTGTGAACGCTATAAACTCTGCCCAGAGCAGGGTTAAGGCGAGTGTCTATTACGATGGGACAAGCTATAAGCTCATGCTCTCCGAGGAGGATGTCTCCGCATCCACGGTTGAGACGGATACGGTCGGAGGTGTGTACGCTATCAATGTGACGGGTCTCCCCTCAGAGCTTGGGACTGGGTTTGACACGATACAGAGTGCCCAGAATGCGGAGATCAAGATAGGTACGGGTTCTCCCATAACCAGTGCGGACAACAAGTTTGAGAACGTTATAAGCGGTTTGACCATAGATGTAAAGAGTCTGGGAAGCGCAGATGTAAGCATTTCCGAAGACTACTCAAAGGTAACCTCCTTCCTGAATAACTTTGTCAAGAAGTACAACGGGCTCGTAAAGCTCGTTGATTCTTTAACCACAGGTGAGAAAGCCCTCTTCAGAGGAGACTACACCATAGCGAGCGTGAAGACGGGTATAGCGGAAAGGCTGAACCCTCTCATAGAGAATGGGCTGATAGACTACAACGGGGATACGGGAGAGATCTCTCTCAAAACGGATAAGCTGAACGAGCTACTTACCTCAAACCCGGACAGCGTTAAAAGTCTCATTGAAGACCTGAAGGCTTCCTACTCCTCCTATCTTGAAGGGGAGAAGAGCCTGTTCACCAACTTTGAGCAGACCTACAACGACCAGATAAGGGACATAGATAGTCGGATCAAGTCTCTTGGAGAGAGGTTAGCTCAGGAGGAGAAGCTGTTAAGGAAGGAGTACTCACAGCTTGAGTCTTTTATAGCCCAAGCTGAACAGCTGAAGCAGAGGTTCCAGCAGTTTATGGTTTCCCTCTCTCAGATCAATGGAGGTGCGAAAAAATGAATCCTGCAGAGGTTTATCTGCAAAATATGGTTGAAAATGCGAACCCTATAAGGCTCGTGATCATGCTCTACGATAAAGCGATCGCGTGTGTGGAGGAAGCGGTAGATGCGATAGGCAGAGGGCTTGAGGATACGGAAAACGTAAAGGTGAAGGCTGAATCCTTAACAAGGGCTATGGATATACTTATTGTCCTGCGTGCTTCCCTTGACTCAGAAAGGGGGCAGGAGATAGCCAAAAACCTTGACGAAATCTACGATGTCCTTATTAATGAAATTGTGAGCGCAAACATGAGGAACGATGTTGAGTCTTTGATAAAGATAAAGGAGATCCTTGAAGAGTTGAGGGAAGCCTGGGAAGAGGCGGAAAAGAAGGTTTACGGAAAGGAGGAGGTCTCGGCGAGGGCGAATGAATGAGAACCTTAAAGAGATACTTCTGAAGTGCGAGGTTTACCTTGAAGAAGGCAATTACGATGCGCTCATAGAGTCCCTTGAAAAGGTTGTTTCCATAGACCTCAAGGAGCTGTCAAGGGAGGACTACGAAGAAGCCCTGAGAATAATAGAGTTTTTGATAAAGAAGGCTGAGGAAAAGAAGCTCAACATAGCTGAGAAGCTCATGAACTTCCAGAAGTTCAAGGGCTATATAAAGTGAGCAGTCAAGCCGAGTGGTGAGCCTTCTTACTATGCAACCATACCCATAAGGCTATCGCCCACATACTTGCGGATGCGAAAAGTGCTATTAGGACTATATCACTCATCAGGAAATAGTATAAGACCGAGGACAACATTGGCAAGCCCCAGAGCGACCAGAATGACCTGATCCAAAGCACTTATGGTATCTGATATCCTCAAAAGAAAAGAACCAACTATGAGTCCAATTCCAAGGTTTCCAACCTTCTCAGCTATAAAGCGTTGTTTTGCTTTCGTATCACTGAAGCAGCACCGCCTCTACCTCTTCACCCTTCTTTAGCTCCTTAACACCCTCGTAAACAACGAGGTAGGCGTTGGCTTCCACCAGGGAGGTGAGCATGTGAGACCGCTGTTTTTGATGAGGTTCACAGAAGAACTTTCCATTCTCAAACCATACCTTTGCCCTGGCAAACTCCCGTCTCTTTGCATCCCTCCTCACGTAGTCCTTCGTAAGCACTGCCTTTACCTTCTTCTTGAAAACTTCCTTTGCTCCAAGCATAGCCCTTATGGCTGGATATACGATCAGGTCAAAGGCGATCGCACAGGACACGGGGTTTCCGGGAAGTCCGAAGAAGAGCCTGTTTTCTCCGTAAGTTCCAAAGAGAACAGGCTTGGCAGGTTTTATCCTGAGTTTGTGAAACTTGACATCCACTCCAACCTCTTTGACCAGATACTGGACGTAGTCCCTCTCCCCCATGGAGACCCCACCTGTAGTTATGAATATGTCGTAGTCCCTGCATGTCCTCAGAACCCTCCTGAGCTCTTCCGGGTCGTCGGGAGCTATCCCGAGCTGGTGGGGAACACCCCCTGCGCTCTCCACAAGTGAGTATATCATATGGTGGTTTGAGCTCCTTATCTGAGAGGGTCTGCTCTGAGGTTCACCCACCTCAAGGAGCTCGTCTCCCGTTGAGAGAACAGCGACCCTCGGTCTGCGATAGACCTCAACCACAGCCCTGTTGACGAAGGCGAGCATCCCCACCTCATAACCTCTTATCTCATGCCCCCTCTTTAGAACGACCTCTCCCTCCTTTACCTCCTCACCTCTCTTTCTTACGTTCGCCCCCCTCTTGAACTCCTTCTTTATGTACACATAGCCGTCTTTGGTCTCGGTGTACTCAACCGGGACGACCGTGTCAGCCCCCTCCGGTATGGGTGCGCCGGTGAATATCTTCACAGCTGTTCCCCTTTCAACCCTGATCTCCTCTCCTGTTCCAGCGGAGTACTCTCCCACGAGCCTGAGCTGGACGGCGTTATCTTCGTCCGCACCCTCTATGTCCTCGTGCCTTACCGCAAACCCATCCATGGCGGAGTTGTCAAAGAGGGGCTTGTCCGTATCTGAGGTTATGTCCTCCGCGAGGAAGCGACCCACCGCGTCGTATATGAAGACCCTCTCAGTACCGAGAGGCTTTACACTCTCCATAACAGCTTTCAGGGCTTCTTCAAGGGGTGTGAGTTCAGGCATGGCTACCTCCCGCTGTGAGTATGTCCTGATAGGCGCTCTTCACGAACTCCACAGCCTCCTCCCTCGTCCTAACCTTCCCTTCTATCTGTGCCTCCTCAAGCCTTTTCTTGAGCTCTCCCACCATCTTCCCCTGGGTTATGTTGAGAATAGCCATTATCTCGTGTCCGTTCAGTAGTGGCTCTATCCTTGTCTCTCTGAATTCATTTCTCTTAAAGCTCTCAAGCTCGCTTATGGTCTCAAGGAGAGCCTTAACCTCCTCCTCGCTGTCACCGCTGGCGTAGGCGTCCGCTATGGAGAGTAGAAAGAGGTGGGGAGCTATTTCCCCACACTCCTTCCAGAAGTTAGCCATCCCCCTTCTCTTGAGCTCACCCCTCAGGAAGGACTCTCTCAGATAGAAGGGTCTCAGATGGTATCTTACGAGTTTGCCTATAAACTTTGTCGCCTGCTCCCCCCACTTCAGCCTCTTCCCAATTCTCTTCACTATCTCCTCTCCGACCTTGTCGTGGTTGTAAAAGGTTACCTTTCCCTCCTTTACCTCAAAGGTGTCAGGCTTACCTATGTCGTGGAGAAGGGCAGACCACTTGAGGAGCTCAACGTCTGTAAACTCCCCCAGGAACCTCTTGCATCCGAAGTCTCTCAGGAGTTCTGCGCTCAGGTACTTTGTCCTCTCCTCTATCACCTTCTCAACCTCTTCAAGTATCCTCAGGGTGTGCTCGTCAAGGGGGTATATGTGATGTTCTCCCTGATCCTTTACCCTTTTCAGCTTCTTAAACTCCGGTATTATCACTTCAAGGAGCCCGGCTTCGTAGAGCTTCCTGACAACCCTTGACCCTTTTGGATGCTTCATAATCTTGAAGAGCTCGTGGGTTATCCTCTCGGCTGGAGCTTTCAGAATTAGCCTCCTGTTTCTCTCAACGAACTCGTAGAAGTCTTCCGTTAGGGATAGATCCTTCTCAATGGAGAGCCTGAAGCCCCTGAGCATCCTGACGGGATCCCTTTTGAGGTTCTCTTCCGATATGGGTCTTAGGAGTCCCCTCTCAAGGTCCTTTATACCCCCTGTAGGGTCAAAGACTATCGTCTGCTTTGCACCTATGCTCAGGACGTCGTCAAGGTTTACAGCTATCGCGTTTGCGGTGAAATCTCTCTCCCTGAGGTCTTCCTCAACAGCCTTCTCAAGGTTTTTCCCCTTAACCTGAGAGAAGTCAAACCTGTACCTGTAAGGCGGTAGGTGTATGACGACAGAGGCGACCACCGGTCTCTTTATGAGGAGTCCTTTCTTCTCAAATACGAAGAAGTGTCCTCCAGTTCTACTGGCAAAGTCCTGGGCGGTTTTCATGGGGTCGCAGGTAACGAGGAAGTCCACGTCTATGTTGTAACCCACGGGCTCCCCAAGTATCCTGTCTCTTACCCATCCTCCGACTATGAAGCAGTAGTCCTCCCTCGGGATGACCTTTGCGACGTCGTCAAAGTAGGAGAGGTAAAAGTTCAATCCGTGGAGGGTGTGCTTCCCTTCCGACACGAGCTCAATTTCCATAGTCTTCTATTCTAAGGCTTTATCACCGAATTTCCATGCTGTTATCATAGTGTTCTATGGTCTTCCTCCTTCTTGCAGTTCTGTCCCTTTCTTTTGCCCAGGTCAGGATACTTTCCACCGAGACCAACGAAGGTGCCTTCGCGGTCAGGGACTTGGGGGATCACCTCTGCTTCGTGGGAAGGAGGGACTCGGGTGGAGATGGGTACGATGCCCTCCTCGGTGTGTGTGGAAGCGGGTGCAGAACCTATCTGCTTAGCTCTCCATCAGATGATTACAGTTACACAGTTGAGGAACACGGAAGGCTCTGTGTCGCGGGTATAACCTCGCTGGCGAGGGGGAATATGGACTTCGTCCTCGCCCTGTTTGGTGAAGGAGGTGTTGAAGAGGTTCTCTCCTTTGGAGGTAGAGGGAACGACATGCTCTGGTTCATGAGGAAGGTGAAGGGAGGGTACGTGCTGGTGGGAGGTGTTCAGAACTCGGACTGGGACATACTCGTTGTCAAGCTGAGCGAAGAGCTTAGACCTCTATGGGTGAAGAGGTTTGGAACCAGGTCGGAGGAGTACGCCTACGGCATGGTTGAGGCGGGAGGTAAGTACTACGTGGTTGGGAGGAGCAGGTACAGGGGGAACTGGGACGCCTTCATCCTTGAGCTCTCTCCGGAGGGGAGGTTGCTCTCAGCGAGGCTCTTTGGTAGCGACAGGAAGGACTACCTCAGATACGTGGGGCTATTCAGGGGAGAACCTCTTGCCGTGGGCAGGTCTGAGGCGCTCGGTGACAGCGATGTTCTCTTACTTATACCGCGGAGCGGTCTCTACAGACTCTACGATGGGGGTGAGTTTGATTACGGTCGCGTGTTCAGGGAGAGGAGAGATGGGGTGGTGTTGATGGGAGACACTTACTATGATGGCGCCTCTGATGGGCTTCTGCTCTTCTTAGATGGAAAGCTCAATCCGGTGGAGTCCTTTGCAATAGGTGGAGAGGACGTTGAGTCCGTGCGTTACCTTGATGGCAGTTACTTCGCAGGCTATACCTACTCCTTTACCCTTGATAACGATGTCCTTCTCGGTTCTATCACAGGTGTATGTAGGGGTCTGGTAAGAAAGAAGGAGTTTCACGAAAGGAAGGCGGTGCTTGAGTTCTACCCCTACCCCCTGAAGGAAAGAGCCTACAGCTTCCACTCCCTTGACCTGAAGATAACCGTAAAGACCTTGAAGTTGAAGGAGTTAGAACCCTGTCAGGAATAGACGGTAGCCTTGACCCTGAGAACGAGCTCCTTTACCTCCTGTCTTATATCTCCCTCCCGGGGTTCGTCAAGGAGCCTCTCGTACATGTAACTTCTGTCAACATCCTCGTCAAACTCCTCCCACTCCACAGCCTCAAGAACTCTCCTCCCCTCAGGGGTTATCTCTTCAGGTACTTCCCTCCCGGACATCTCACACCAGAGGACAGCCCATGAGCGTGCGAGAGCTATGGGGTTGTAGCCACCCCCTCCGAGATAGATTCCATCGCCAAGATAAGACCTCACGAGCCTGAAGGCTTCAAGGAAACCTTTGTTGGACAGCTCAAGCCTGGAGAGGGGATCCTCAAGGAGAGGGTCTGTCCCGAGCTGTAGGACGTAAATGTCCGGCTGGAAAACGTCCCCGACGTAAGCTAAAACCTTTTCCAGGACAAAGAGGAACTCGGAGTCATTCACACCCTTGGGGAGGGGGACGTTAAGGTTGTATCCCTTCCCTTTTCCCTCTCCCCTCTCGTTCATAAAGCCGTGCGTGAAAGGGAAGGCGTACTCGGGAGACTGGTGAAGGGACAGGACGAAGACCTCATCGCTATCGTAGTAAGCTGATTGGACTCCATCGCAGTGGTGGGCGTCAAGGTCTATGTAGAGCACCCTCTCTGTGCCTCGCTTTCTCAAGAACTCTATCGTTATCACCGGGTCGTTTATGAAGCAGAATCCGTGTGCTCTGTCCCTGAAGGCGTGGTGCATGCCCCCTGCGGGGTTGAAGGCTGAGAAACCTTTTATAAACAGCTCAGCTGTCTGGAGCGAGGAGCCTGTCGCCAGGGAGGATCCCTTGAACATGGCGGGAGATACGGGGTTCTCGTAACTGCCTATGCCGAACCTCTCCCTCGCACCCTCCGGGACACACTGGCACCTGTCCGCCTCTATCAGCGTATCTATGTACTCCCTGTCGTGAAAGAGTAATAGCTCCTCCATGGTCGCTGGTCTACCCTCAACCTTCTCCTCCTCATCTATGAGATCCATGGCGTCAAGGAACTCCAAGAGGAGGGACACCCTCGGGATCCTGAGAGGGTGGTTCTTGGTGTATCTCAGGTTTCTGTACTTGAGACTCCCGACGAGTCTTGCTGACCTCATACAGTCGCTTCCCTGTAGCTCTTTACGAGCCTGTGGATCTGGCGGAAGTTTATGTCCCCTGCGAGTATGTAAGTTTTCCCCTCGTAGGTGAACTTCTCAGATATAGTAATGCAGAAGTCATCGGTAGCCTTTGACAGATAGACGTCGGAGATGAAGGAGCCCTCCTTCATGGCGTGGGAGAAGTAAGGCTTCTCAGACCTGTCGGTTCCCTTCTTGCCCTGGGCTACGAAGTAATTAACCTTGGGATTGACTATGTTGTTGGTTATCTGGAGACCCTTCTCGCTGATTATGTAGAAGAGTTCAAAGTAAGGATACCTTTCAAACATGTCGTAGAGGGTGTATTCCCAGGTGTCCTTTGGGACACTTCTCACGTGCTCAACTATGTCCTTGAAGTCTGAGAGTATGCGTTTCTTTATGTTCGTTATGAGCTTCTGCTTGGTCGGGTCGTGGAGTATGAGAGTGGGCTGTAAGCCGTGTACTATGAAAACGGAACCCTCTATCTTTGCTGTCCTCTCCCTGAGCTCCTCCTTGAGTCTGTACAGCTTCTCCTCAGAGTCTATGATGGACATGTCAAGACAAAAGCCGTATATGTGAACGTGCTGGAACTCTCCAAAGAGAAGGGTGTACTCCCTGTGGAACTCCCTGAAGAGCTCCTTTATGCTCTCCTTCTCCGGAAGCTTACCCGAGATCACCCAGAGCTCTCCCTTCTCTGGTATTCCCGTTATCTCACCCTCAAAGGCTTCCCTCACATCCTCAAGGAATATCTTCTGAACGCTCTCAAGCTTCTCCGTTCCAAAGACACTCTTGAACCTGTCAAGGTTCTTGAGACCGAATATGCAGAGGTACTCCTTCTTTCCTATGCTTGAGTGGACTTTCTGCATTATGGGGAGCACATGTTCCCTATGATGGGTGACGTAATGGAGCACTGTATCGTAGGTAAGGACGCCGAGGTATGTCCCTCTCTTATCGGTCACTATCACAGGCTCTTTCTCAAGAGGGAGTATCTCAAAGAGCCCTGTCAGGCTGTCTTTCTTAACGGATGTGTTCCTTAGCCTACAGCAGGTCATGGCTATATCGCCTGCTATGAGCTTCTCGTTGGAGTATATCTCAACCTTTTCTCTGTAAACTATGCCAACCGGGATGTTGTCCTTGAGCACGGTAAGGTATCGGTATATACCGAGCTCGTCAAACACCCCCTTCAGCTCTTTCAAACTCAGGTCGTGGGGGACGGTAGGTATGCTTATGCTTATATCAAGAAGGCTGATCTCCTCCACCTTCATAACTTTAAATTTTCTATCCTCTTTGCCGCTTCAACAAGTCTTTCCGTGGGGACGGTGAGGGATATCCTGAAGTAGCCCTCTCCCGCTTCTCCAAACCCGTTCCCGGGTGTGCAGACTATTCCGGACTCGTCTATGAGCCTCCCTACGAAATCCGCGGAGGTGTACCCTTCTGGAACCTTTGTCCACACGTAGAAGGTAACGTCAGACTCCAGAGGTTTTAGCCCCAGCTTCTTCAGGGCGGAGGTCATAACATCCCTTCTCTCTCTGTATATAGCCCTCAGTTTGTCAAGCTCGCTCTCAGGCATGTTCAGGGCTGTTATCCCAGCCTCCTGAATAGCGTTGAACTGCCCCGAGTCTATGTTCGTTTTCACCTTCCCGAGGGCTCTCACGAGCTCCTCGTTTCCAACCGCCATTCCTATCCTCCACCCCGTCATGTTGTAAGTCTTTGAGAGGGAGTGGAACTCTATAGCCACATCCTTTGCCCCCTCTATCTGGAGTATGGATATGGGCTTTTCATCCCCAAGGTATATCTCCGAGTAGGCGTTGTCGGAAGCTACTATGATGTTGTGCTTCTTCGCCCACCTTATAAGGTCTCTGTAGAATTCCTCAGTCGCGCTGGCGGAGGTTGGGTTGTTGGGGTAGTTGATCCATATTATCTTCGCCCTGTCCACCACATCCTTGGGTATGGAGCCTATGTCGGGCAGGAAGTCGTTTTCCTCCTTGAGAGGCATAGTGTAAGGTTCTCCACCCGCGAATATGGTCCCTATCTTATAGACGGGGTAGGCGGGGTCTGGACAGAGCACCACGTCTCCTTCCTGGACGAAAGCGAGGGGAAAGTGAGCGATACCCTCCTTTGAACCTATGAGGGCTATGACTTCACTGTCGGGGTTGAGATCTATATCAAACCTTCTCTTGTACCACTGGGCGACCGCCTCCCTGTAAGCCTTCATTCCAACATAGGAAGGGTACCTGTGGTTCTCAGGGTTCTGGGCTGACCTCTTCAGGGCTTCCACTATGGGCTGAGGGGTGGGAAGGTCAGGGTCTCCAACCCCAAGGTCTATGACATCAACACCCTGCTCCAGCTTCTCCTGTTTCCTCCTGTCAAGCTCTGCGAAGAGATAGGGATGGAGAACTTTCAGTCTCTGTGCCAGCTCAAAAGCCATCAAGCCACCTCCTTTGGGTTGGTTGGAGCCAATATTTTACAGTCCTTTAGCTCACAGATCTACCTTGACGCTGTCCTTTCCGTCGTAGCGAGGGCTGAACACCGCGAGGAGGACGGATACTGCGGAGGTATTGGTGTAGAAGTGAACCTTCCCTTTCGGTATGAAGGCGAAGTCTCCCTCCGAGAGTTTATACCTTTCACCATCAAGGTACAGCTCACCGCGTCCCCTCAGGACTGTGAAGGTGAGGTCGTGCTGGGCATGGTAGTGGGGCTCTTCCGCAGTCCTTATGAAGGCTAAGAGCTGGGTCATGTTCTCCGTATCGTTCAGCCTGACCACCTCAATCTCCTTTACCCTCTCCGACCTCTCCCTGATCAGCTCATCCAGCTCTCTGCTTCCCTCGGTGCTCACATACCTCATGTCAACCTCCCTTCGGTCGGGTTTAAGATTATATCCCCATGAAGCTCGTGGTATCCGGTCGCTGGTTTTCAGGGGAGGGACTGTACAGCGTCCCCGTCAGAGGGGTTCTCTATCCAGAAGATCTTACAGAGGTGGAGGGAAGGTCAGGCTTCCTGCTACTGTCCTACGACCTCACACCCAGGTTTCTCGGTGTCCCTGTAAAGAGATCTCCCCTTCCGGATATGCTTTTCGTTGAGACCGGAGAGCCGGAGCCCTTTGAAACAGAGGATGTCAGGAGTGCGGAGCTCATCTTTAGGGGAAGCTCTATGTCCGAGGATGAGTACATGAGAGGTATAGATAGGGTGAAGGACTATATAGCAAGGGGGGACGT
>WGFS01000148.1 GCA_015492115.1 Aquificaceae bacterium | reverse complement strand
TCCTTCTGGATGGCTGTAAAGTGGACGAAAACATCGCCCTCGTTGTCGTCACGGGTGATGAACCCGTATCCTTTGTCCTTGCTGAACCATTTGACTGTGCCTGTGAGACTCATGGAACTAAAACCTCCTAAAAATTTCTGTGAACCTGAAACCGCGAAAGGGTAGGCGCCCTCCCCTATCGTTAGGTTTCAAGTTCTCCAATCAATATAGATGAATACCCCTTATAAGTCAAGGACTTTGATGCTCTATTAAAATATACCACCCATGTTCGGATTTAAGGTAATTTCAAGGGACAGAAAGGCAAGGAGGGGGAAACTGCTCACACCCCACGGCGAGATAGACACGCCCGTTTTCATGCCCGTCGGGACACAGGGGACTGTTAAGGCTATGACCCACAGACTCCTTGAGGAGGTGGGGGCACAGATAATGCTCGGGAATACCTACCACCTCTACCTGAGACCCAGAACAGAGGTGATATCAGAAGCGGGCGGTCTCCACAGCTTCATATCCTGGAAAAAGCCCATACTCACGGACAGCGGAGGGTATCAGGTCTTCTCTTTGGCACAGGGGAGGTTCGGGGACAGGAGGTCAAAGGTGAAGGTTACAGACGAAGGGGTGGAGTTCAGGGATCACTTGGCGGGAGATCTTCATTTCTTCACACCCGAGAGGGTCATTCAGATTCAGGAGGTGTTCGGTTCTGATATAATCATGCCCCTTGATGAGTGTGTGGAGTACCCGATAGACAAAGACTACGCCAGAAAAGCCCTCGTCAGGACTATAGAGTGGCTTGACAGGAGCATAAAAGCCAAGAGGAGGGAAGACCAGGCTCTTTTCGGAATCGTTCAGGGAGCCTTCTACGAAGACCTGAGGCTTGAGGCTGTGAGAAGGACTGTGGAGAGAGAACTTCCGGGATACGCCATAGGCGGTCTATCTGTGGGAGAGCCTAAAGAAATAATGTACTCAATGGCTGAACTCGTGTGTGAGCACCTGCCGGAGGATAGGCCGAGATACCTCATGGGCGTGGGCAAGCCGGAGGACATAATAAATGCGGTCGCTGTGGGAGTTGATATGTTTGACTGCGTTGTCCCCACGAGGAATGCGAGGACTGGAACCCTTTACACATCTCTCGGCGTGGTAAACATAAGGCACGAGAAGTATAAGAAAGACTTCTCACCCCTTGACCCAAACTGCGACTGTTACACCTGCAGGAATTTTACGAAGGCTTACCTGAGACACCTCTTTATCGCGGAGGAGATAAGCTCCTACGTCCTGAACACTATTCACAACCTGCGCTTCTACCTTAGAATGATGGAGGATATAAGGAAGGCCATTGAGGAAGGGAGGTTTGAAGGCTACAGGAGGGAGACCTTGGACAGGGTAACGAGGAAGCTTTAGCCCTTTGACCATCTCTCATCCACCACACTCTCAACCTCAACGGGTACATATTTTAGAACTATATTACCGGCATGAACCATAGCATGCTCAAGGGTGTTCTTCACCTCCTCCGCCTGCCCCTTTGGACATTCAACCACTACCTCGTCGTGTACCAGGTTCACCACCTTCGCTGAGAGTCCCTTCTTCCTGAGCTCCACATCAAACATCAGGACGGAGAGCTTTAGGAGATCAGCACCCGTCCCCTGTATGGGGTAGTTCACCGCGTCGGTGAAGGTGCTCGCCCTGTAAGGTCTCCCGAGAAGGGTTGTGCCGACGACCTCCTTGTTTTCCTTCAGTTCCTTCTTCACCCTGTCGTGCCACTCTTTGAAGGCATGGAAGTACTTGAAGAACTTCTGCCTGAAGACGTCCGCAGACTCAACTTCAAGCTCAACACCGTAACTGCTCCTCGCATACTCGGAGAGTCCTCTGGCGGATATACCGTATATGAGTCCGAAGTTCATAGCCTTTGCAAGCTGTCTCTCCTCTTTTGTGACCTCCTCCTCGGGCTTTTCAAGGACTAAGCTCGCTGTGTATCTGTGCAGGTCTCTCCCCTCCCTGAACGCCCTGAGCATGTTCTCATCCTGAACATACTCCGCTGCGATCCTCAGCTCGATCTGGGAGAAGTCCGCTATCACGAAGAGGTTTCCCTCGGACGCCTTAAAGAGACTCCTCATGTCCCTTGGTATGTTCTGGACGTTCGGGTTTGAGCTGGACATCCTCCCGGTCACAGCCCCTATCTGTCTGAACTCAGGATAAACCCGACCATTTCTTATAAAGCTCTTCAACTCCTTTAGCTTGTCCAGAGCCTTC
>WGFS01000147.1 GCA_015492115.1 Aquificaceae bacterium | reverse complement strand
TTTTCTCCTACTCTATAATATATTCTGATTCTGTAGAGAATCTATCTAATTCCATTCACTCAAGGACTTTTCCCTGAGCTATGTAAGAGGGATGTGGTTATGAACACGGTGAAGTAGCCTATAGAACTTGCGAAGAACAATTACTGTATCCGTCCACCCTTACCTCATTCCTGTTCAATCCCGGCTTCCTCGTCAACTGACCCGGGTGTTTGGCAACCTGTTCGGTGGAACCGTTCTTTTGTCTGAGCTGTGCTCTTTTCAGCGGGAAGGGCTAAATCTTTCTGTCCCTGTGGGAGGGAACGCATTTTATGACATAGACAGGTAGAAAGCAAACCCGCAGGGTTTATATAGAAACTCAGATAAAACCATAAGGAGGTTCCAGAGATGGCTCAGAAGGTTGCTCAGGATGTCATAAATGAGAAGCTCATTATTGACTCCAACACAGGCAAGCCCGTTAAGGAGATAGTCCTTGAAAACGGCAACATAAGGGTTGTCAAGGAGAGCGGTGAGACCCTTGAAATTCCCCTGAACACCATAAGGGGCAAGTACATAAAGATGAGGCTTGAAGCGGGGCTAAGCGAGATAACCGAGCCCATATACGTCTGAGGGCTTGCCCCCTTCTCTTTCAGGTTTTAGAATTTCACCATGGAGGTATTGGTAAGGCGGGGGAGTCTGCTTGAGGTTGATGCGGATGTGATAGTCAACCCAGCGAACAGCCACGGTTACATGGGCGGTGGTGTGGCTGGAGTTATAAAGAGATCCGGCGGTGAGGAGATAGAGAAGGAGGCGGTTTCCAAGGCTCCCATACCCGTGGGCAGGGCTGTTCTAACCACCGCAGGTAAGTTGAACTTCAAGGGAGTTATCCACGCTCCCACCATGGAAGAGCCCGCCATGAGAACTACCGAAGAGAAGGTAAGGAAGGCTACGAGGGCTTCTCTTGAGCTTGCGGACGAGCTGTGCTTCAGGAGTATAGCCATGCCGGGAATGGGGACAGGCGTGGGGAGACTCCCGAAGGAAGTTGCCGGAAGGGCTATGGTTGAGGAGATAAGGAGATTCAAGCCCAGATGTCTTGAGAGGGTTATCCTCGTGGACTTAGACGAGGAGCTCGTCAAGGAGTGGGAGAAGGCGCTCAAGGAGTGAGCTGACATTTAAGCACTCCCTCGTATCGCACACGTTGGGAAAGCAGGGGGAGCACTCAAGCCCCAGGGAGAGCTGGTAAACCTTCTCACCTATAGGTCTCCACACAACTGGGTCTGAAGGTCCGTATATAACAACCGTTGGAACACCCACGTAGGCTGAGATGTGGGACAGACCGGAGTCAAGACCTATGAAGAGCCTGGCTTTCTTGATAGCCCTCGCAATCCACAGGGGCTCGTAGCTCTCCACGTACCTGCCAACCCTACCCTTCAGCCACCGGTCAGCCTCTCCAACGAGGTAAAGGACTTCCAGTCCTTTCTTTGAGAGCGCCTCCTCTATCTCAAGGAAGAGCTGAAGGTCTGGGTTCTTCTTTGGAGAACCGCTGGAGGGATGGAGCACGACCTTACCCTCAAAGGGTGAACCGGGAAGGGCTTTTATGGGGAGAGTTCTTGAGAAGTCTGCGTCTTTGAAACCCGCCCTTTCAAGATAGTGCTCAAGAACCCATCTCCTTCCCGCAGGGAAGGGAGGAATATTCCCCTCAAGGGAGATGTCAAACACGAGGTCAAACTCTTCCTCCGGGCGCTCACTCAATATCCTGTCAGCCCAGCCCGCCTGCCCCGCTATGGCAAAGTAATCGGTGTTCCCCACCGCTGTTGTGTAAAAACCGTTCCTTTTCAAGACCTCAAGGAGGGGAAAGGTTAGAAGGGTATCTCCGAGTCCTCCTCTCCGGTAGAGGAGAGCTCTCCTCATGAGAATATCTCGTATCCGAGGGTTCCTTCAAAGACCTTGTAAACGGAGCCGTCCAGGAACACCTCCTTGAGAGCGCCATCAAAGTCTATTATGAGAACCTCCTCGCTCCGGGTGACGACCTTTACCGGCTTGTCCTTTACGAGACCTCTGGTATAGGCGACTATGGCGGACGCGGTCGCACCCGTTCCGCAGGCGAGGGTCTCGGACTCAACCCCCCTCTCGTAGGTTCTGATCTTCACGGTATCACCCGATACAGGCTGGATGAAGTTGACGTTCGTTCCCTTGGGCTGGAACTCCTCGTGAAACCTTATAGCCCTTCCGAGCCTCTTAACGTCCAGATTCTCTACATCCTCAACAACCGTGACGAAGTGAGGCACCCCCGTGTTTATGAAAACACCCTCTATGTCCATTCCGTCCACCCGGAGGGTCTTCTCAAGAG
>WGFS01000146.1 GCA_015492115.1 Aquificaceae bacterium | reverse complement strand
TAAAGTTGAAGATCGCGAACTTTGAACCTGTCACGAGGAAATTTTACGTGGTGAGGGACAGGAGCAGACCCGTTCCAAACATAGCTCAGGAGTTGATGGACTTCATTGTTCTTCGCTCTAAAACGATGTTATAAACGGTTTTGTCAAAATTTGAAATCTAAACTTCCAAAATTTAAATATAACTGACCGGTTATATAATGAGATACTTATAAAGTAAAATCCTTATTATTGTTCAGCTACAATCACTTCCCGGGGCAACGTTCCCCTGTGCCCGGTACAGCGTTGAGCCCTCTTGATCGCCTTGCCTTTGTGGTGTGAGAGGAAGGGGACTACATTAAAAAGCACACGTCTTTTAGAAAGGAGGTGCTGAAATGGAGGTTTCAAGGAGGGGTTTCCTCAAGCTCTCGGCGGGAAGTCTGGGGGCGAGTGTTATCGGAGGTCTTGGCTTTGACCTCACCCAGGCTCATGCCCGCGTCAGGGAGCTCAAGATTACGAAGGCGAAGGTTACCAAGAGCATCTGTCCTTACTGCTCCGTATCCTGTGGGCTCCTCGCTTACTCCCTTTCGGACGGAGCTATGAACGTCAAGGACAGGATAATACACATTGAGGGTAACCCGGACGACCCCATAAATAGGGGAACGCTCTGCCCTAAGGGGGCTTCGCTCAAGGATCTGATAAACTCACCCTACAAGCTCAAAAAGCCCATGTACAAACCCGCAGGTGCCAAGGAGTGGAAGGAGATAACCTGGGACGAGGCTATAGAGAAGTTCGCCAGATGGGTCAAGGATACCAGGGACAGGACCTTCATCCATAAGGACAGGGCTGGAAGGGTCGTAAACAGGTGCGACTCCATAATCTGGGCTGTGGGCTCTCCCCTCGGGAACGAAGAGGGGTGGCTCATGGTCAAGGTGGGAATAGCCCTCGGGCTGTCGGCGCGAGAGACGCAGGCGACTATATGACACGCACCGACGGTGGCCAGTTTGGCCCCAACCTTCGGCAGAGGAGCGATGACCAACAACTGGATAGACATATCCAACTCCGATCTTGTCTTCGTTATGGGAGGGAACCCTGCGGAGAACCACCCCTGTGGATTCAAGTGGGCTATAAAGGCACGTGAGAAGAGGGGGGCAAAGATAATAAACGTTGACCCGAGGTTCAACAGGACGTCCGCTGTGGCGGACATATACGTCAGGATAAGACCCGGTTCCGATGTAGCCTTCCTCGGAGGTCTGATAAACTACGTCCTCCAGAACGAGAAGTATCAGAAGGAGTACGTGAAGATACACACGACAGCTCCCTTCATAGTGAGGGAGGACTTCGGCTTCAAGGACGGACTCTTTACCGGATACGATCCGAAAACGAAGAGCTACGATAAGACCACCTGGGACTACGAGTTTGACCCTGCGACAGGGTATCCGAAGATGGACCCCACCCTCAAGCACCCCAGATGCGTCCTCAACATTCTCAAGAAACACTTCTCAAGGTACACACCCGAGAAGGTTGCGGAGATATGCGGTTGCACCAAGGAAGAGTTCCTCAAGGTTGCGGAGGAGGTGGCAAAGTGTGGAGCTCCCAATAAGAACATGACCATCCTGTACGCTCTGGGATGGACACAGCACTCCTACGGAACCCAGCTTATAAGAACCGCCTGCATGCTCCAGCTTCTCCTCGGAAACATAGGAGTTGCGGGGGGAGGTATAAACGCCCTCAGGGGTCACTCCAACGTCCAGGGGATGACAGACCTCGCGGGGCAGAACAAGAACCTCCCCACCTACATAAAGGCTCCCAAACCGGAAGAGCAGACCCTTGAAGAGCACCTCAAAAACCACACTCCCAAAAAGCTCCATCCCACGAGCATGAACTACTGGGCAAACTATCCCAAGTTCTACATCAGCTTCCTCAAGTGTATGTGGGGTGATTCCGCTACTCCTGAAAACGACTTCGCCTACCACTACCTTTATAAACCCGACAAGGGCTACTACTCCTGGGACGAGTTCATAGACGATATGTACAAAGGGAAGATAGAGGGATTGGTCACCGCAGCGCTCAACTTCGTCAACAACACTCCGAACGCGAATAAGACGATAAAAGCCCTTCAGAACCTCAAGTGGATGGTCGTTATGGACTCCTTCATGATAGAGACCGCGGAGTTCTGGAAGGCGGAAGGTGTGGATCCCTCCCAGGTTAAGACGGAGGTACTCGTCTTACCGACGGGGGACTTCATAAACAAGGAAGGCTCCATGACCAACAGCGCGAGATGGATAAAGTGGAAGTACAAGGCGGTTGACCCGGAGGGGGACGCCAAGGACGAGTACTGGATATTCGGACACTTCTTCATGAAGATAAAGGAGCTTTACGAGAAGGAAGGGGGTGCCTTCCCAGACCCGATCCTGAACCTCGTATGGCCCTACCAGAACCCCTACTACCCGACCGCTGAAGAGATACTGACCGAGATAAACGGCTACTACACGAGGGACGTGGACGGACACAAGAAAGGGGAAAGGGTCAGGCTCTTCACAAAGCTGAGGGACGATGGCTCAACTGCCTGCGGTGGATGGCTCTACTGCGGTGTATTCCCTCCGGAGGGGAACCTCGCCAAGAGAACGGACCTACACGATCCGCTCGGCCTCGGGACCTATCCCAACTACGCCTGGAACTGGCCCGCCAACAGGAGGGTTCTCTACAACAGGGCATCCGCGGACGCCAAGGGAAGACCATGGGATCCTGAGAGACCTCTGCTCAGGTGGGATCCAGAGAAGAAAAGGTGGGTAGGAGACACACCTGACACTGCAGCCACAGCACCACCGGAGAAGGGTATAGGAGCCTTCATAATGCTCCCCGAAGGCAGGGGAAGGCTCTTCGCTGCCAAGAGCTACGCCACCTTCAAGGATGGTCCTCTCCCCGAGCACTACGAGCCTTACGAGACGCCCGTTGAGAACGTCCTTCACCCGAAGGTTCCCCACAACCCGGTGGCGAAGGTGTATAAGTCCGACCTTGACCTCCTCGCAACGCCGGACAAGTATCCATACGTGATAACCACCTATCACCTCGTAGAGCACTACTTCTATCAGACCAACAACGTTTACTCCCTCGTCCGCCTCTTCCCTACCCATGTGTTTGCGGAGATACCCGAGGAGCTTGCAAAGGAGAAAGGTATAAAGAACGGTGAGATCATAAAGATAGTTACCCCGAGGGCTACCGTGAAAGCCTTTGCCATGATAACCAAGAGGATAAAGCCTCAGAATGTTGCAGGTAAGACGGTTTACACGATAGGACTGCCGATCCACGGTGGCATACAGGGATACCTGGCAAAGCTTCTCAAAAACAACGCCAAGGCTTCTCTGGCAAACCTTATCAGCCCAAACGTCTGGGATCCCAACTCCAGGACGCCCGAGTTCAAGGCGTTCCTGTGCAACATTGAGAAGGCTTAAGGAGGTGAGGGCATGAGTACTCTGACAACAGGTGGAACGGTAGGTTTAGGGATAAGGAGGCTCTCAGCTTCCAAAGAGCCGGATACTTCCACAAAGACCTATCCGGAGCTTGCGATCCTCGTTGATGTGTCTTCGTGCATAGGATGCAAAGCCTGCGAGGTCGCCTGCCAGCAGTGGCACGACACAACACCACCCCTTCTAACGCCCGAGGAGGTTGAGAAGCTTGGCTTCGTAAGTTACCAGTCCCTCCCGGATCTGAGGCACGACCTGTTCATGCTGATGAAGTTCAACGAGAAGGATACCGAAAAGGGATTCGTCTGGTTCATAACCAAGTACCAGTGTATGCACTGCAGGGAGCCGGGATGCCTTATAGCCTGTCCTGCGCCCGGCGCGGTTATCCAGTACCAGAACGGGGTTGTGGACTTTGACCACTCCAAGTGCATAGGATGCAAGATGTGCGTTGTGGGATGCCCCTTTGATGTCCCGAGGTACGACGCCAACAACAAGCCCTGGAAGTGCAACTTCTGCATAGACAGGGTTGAGGCAGGACTGGAGCCTGCCTGTGCGAAGACGTGCCCTACCAACTGCCTGACCTTCGGACTCAAGGAGGACATGGTTGAAAAGGGCAAGAAGATCGTGGAGAGCCTCAAGAAGAGGGGGTACGAGAACGCAACCCTGTACGACCCTCCAGGTGTAAACGGAACGGGATACATCTACGTCCTCCCCCACGGAGACCATGTTAAGGATTACAACCTCCCGGAAAACCCAAGGATAGACGCCTCTATAGGTCTCTGGAAGGGACCCTTGAAAACCATAGGGAGCATAGCTTTCTGGGGCACACTTCTGGGAGTTTTCCTACAGCTTGTTCTCTGGGGACCAATAAAGGTTCTCGGGGGTAAGGAGAATAAAGAGGAGGGTTGATCATGGCTGTTGAGAGCACAAATGTGTATGAGGAGCAGATAGAGAGGTTTTCAGCCCTTGATAGGGTTCTGCACTGGACTACCGCCCTCGCCTTCCTGTACTGTCTGCTGTCCGGAATAGGCATAGCCTACTCCAAGTTCCACTGGCTCCTTACCTTCCTGGGTGGCGGTGAGTTCGCCCGCTGGCTCCATCCGTGGGCTGGCGTCGTCTTCTCCATAGGCGCTGTCCTAATGATAATAAAGTGGGCGAGAGATATGGTCATCACGGGAGAGGACGTGCTCTTTCTCATGAGGATAAAGGCTTACATCTCGGGAAGACACGAGGAGCTTCCACCTGCGGGTAAGTTCAACGGCGGACAGAAGCTCTACGCCTGGATCGTTTTCATAAGTGCGATAGTTTTCTTTCTCACCGGGATAGTGATGTGGTTCCAGGAGAACTTCGGCATAGGGCTCGTGAGGTGGTCGGTGGTGATCCACGAAATATCCTTCATAATCGCTGGGGCGTTTACCATAATCCACATCTACATGGGAACTATAGGTCTTCCCGGCTCCATATGGGGGATGATAGGCGGAAAGGTGTCCGCTACATGGGCAAGGTTCCACCACCCGAGGTGGTACAGAGAAGTTAAGGGACAGTGAAATAAGGAGCTTGGATATGAACACATTCAAACAGAAAGAGAGGGAGTTTGCCCTTACGAGGCTGATGCACTTGAGGGATAAGTTCTCGGAGTCTTCTCAGATACTTGGCTTTATGGAAAGGCTCCTGGAGTTCCAGAACGAACTCCTTTCGGAATTGTCGGAGAAGGGGATCTCAGTAGACCTCTCAGGAGCGGAGAGCAGGATAAGGTCGGGCAAACCCGCTCTGAACCTGAATTCCATAGAATGGGAACCTTATCTGCCCTATATGGATAGACTGATAAGGATTGTGGAAGAAGCAGGGACGGAGGAGATAAGGAGAAGAGCTCGGGAGTTGGGGGAGATGGGAAGGGAGGGGGTCAAGGAACTCCTCTCAAGATTTCTGAGGGGTGAGGAGATAGACCCGGTGGTGAGGATGCTCTTTACCGCTTTACTTCAACCTATACTCTACCTGTTTGCGGACAAGATCAGCTTCAGTCAGGAGAGCTGGCTCAGAAATACATGTCCTGTTTGCGGTTCAAAGCCTTCCGTTTCCTTTCTGATGGACACGGAAGATTGGGAAGGTGCGAGATTTCTCAGATGCGGTCTCTGCCTCACGGACTGGCTCTACATAAGAACCAAGTGTGTTGAGTGCGGGAATTCAGAAGACGATAAGCTGAACTACTTTGTGAGCCAGGAGCTACCTTACATTGAGGTTCAGACCTGTTCCCTCTGCAGGAGATACATAAAGATAGTGGACCTGAGAAAGGACGGACTTGCTGTCCCGGATCTGGAAGATATAGCGACCGTGAGCCTTGACCTCTGGGCTGAGAGCGAAGGGTACGTGAAGGTGGAGAGGAACATCCTGGGTTTTTGAGATGCGCAGAAGGGAGTTTATCGGAGCACTTCTCCTGCTCCCGGTGTTATACTCCAGGGCTGTGATGGGTAAAGATATAAAGGTTCTTGGGTGCACAATAAAGGGAGACAGGCTTTACAGGGTTGAACCTCACAGGATGCTCTTCCAGTGGGTGAAGGAGGAAGAAGAAGGCATCTACTCCGTGGGTATGATGTCCCTCCTCGCCGCTCTGAGCTACCCCCTGTACTCCATAAGGGTCAAGCCGATTGGGACGCGCCTTGAGTACGATGATAACCTCGCTACGATTGAGGCTGGAAAGAGGATAGCGACCTTTCCCACGCCCCTCTCGGGAGAAGTGGTCGCTGTGAACGGAGAGGTTGTGAAAGAGCCCGAGCTCGTCAACAGAAGACCTTATACTTACTGGATAGCTAAGATAAGAGCGACGAAACCGGAGGAGCTTAAGGACCTTAAGAGGGCTGAAGAGGTCTTCGCAGAGGTAAAGGAGGTTATAATCAACGAAGATATAGACTGCTCTAAGGTGGAGGAGTGAGGGAGAGGTTGGTAGGCTGGTGCCGCCCCGGGACTTCAAATCCCGTGGGAGGTCCCGCGAGGGGTCTCCGGAGGGTTCAATTCCCTCCCTCTCCCGTTAGGGGGAGCTATGAGAAGGGTATACCTTGACAACGCGGCGACCACACCACTTCTTCCGGAGGTTAAAGACTTCCTCTGTCGTTCTCTGGATGTCTTTGGCAACCCCTCAAGTCCCCATGGGGCAGGTGAGGAAGCCCGGGAACTCCTTGAGCTCGCGAGGGAGAACGTAGCCAGTCTGCTGGATGTTTCACCTTCTGAGATCGTCTTCAACTCTGGAGCGACGGAGGGCAACAACACTGTTCTCAGGAGTGTTCTCTCAAGGAAGAGCAGGGGGAACGTGGTCATATCCTCCATAGAGCACAAGTCTGTCAGTGCGGTAGCCCGTGAGCTTGCAAGGAGTGGAATATCTGTGCGGGAGGCTATCGTCAGCAAGGAGGGGATGGTTGAGCTTGAACACCTTGAGAGCCTCATTGATGGAGACACACTCCTCGTGTCCGTGATGAGCGTGAGCAACGAGTTCGGGACGGTTCAGCCTGTGAGGGAGATAGCCGAGCTATGCAGGGAGAAGGGGGTTCCCTTCCACACCGATGCGGTTCAGGCTATAGGTAAGGTGAGGCTCTCTCTGGAAGAGGTTGGCTACGCCACCTTCTCAGGACATAAGTTTCACGCCCCGAAGGGCGTAGGTTTCATGTATCTGAAGGAGGGAATGTTTATTAAGCCTCTCCTACTCGGGGGAGGTCAGGAGAGGGGTCTCAGGAGTGGGACGGAGAACCTCCACAGTATTCTTGCGATGGCAAAGGCACTTGAGCTGATATACAAGGACTTTGAGAAGAACACTGAACGTTTAAGACAGCTGAGAGACTCCTTTGAGAGACTTCTTGAGGAAAAGATCCCCGGGGTAAGGATAGTCGGGAAGCATGCAAGAAGAAATCCCTCCATATCTGCGGTCGTCTTCCCCCGCAGGACAGGGTGGGAGATAGTTGAGAGGCTTTCTCGGGAGGGGGTCTTCTGCTCCTCAGGTTCAGCCTGCTCCTCGGGAGAGGTCATTCCCAACGAACACCTGCTGAAGATGGGATACTCCGAAGAGGAAGCTACACGCATGGTTCGCTTTTCCTTCGGACTACTTAACACAGAGGAGGACGTTTTCTCAGCTGTAGATAGAATTCTGAAAATCTTATAATTCCTTATGTGAGAAAGGCTCTTCCACTGTTTCTTCTCAGCCTGGGAACCGCTTTCTCCTTGGACCTCTACCTGTCCCCAAAGTACTTCCTCTGGAAGGAGTTTGATGCCTCTGGTGATAGGCTCCTGAAGGAGAGCGGACCGCTGTTGGGTCTTGGGCTCAGGGACGATCTTGGCTTCTTTACAGGAGAGGCGGAGATTTACGGGGGAACGGTCAGATACGACGGGCAGACTCAGGCTGGTGACCCTGTTGAGACGGACACCAACTATGTGGGTGTGTCCGCTAAGGGCGGTGTGTGGACTGAGAGGGGAAGCGAGCTGAGGTTGAGATGGGAGCTACTCTATCATCTGGAGCTCTGGGTCAGGGACATAGAGTCAACCTCTAAGGCTGTAGGCTATTCGGAGACGTGGTTCTTTGATAGCCTTGATCTTGGTCTGAGGCTATCCTCTGGAAAGTTTTACACTCTTGGCAGGTACATGTTCATGTTCCGGGACGCTCGTATGCAGGCTTCCCTTGCGGGTGTTCCTGAGCTGAGACCCAGAAGGGGACCAGCCTACGAACTTGGAGCGGGCTTTAAGGGGGCCTCCTACGGGCTTGAGCTCCTTTACTCCTACGTCAAGTTCAGACGCTCAGAACCGAAACCCTACGGAAGCGGTTACGTGCTCCAACCCGAGTCTGTAAGACAGACCCTCACTCTCAGGTTGATCTCCTTCTTCTAAGAGAAGAGCCTGTCACCCATATCACCGAGTCCGGGTATTATGTATCCCTTGTCGTTCAATCTCTCATCAACGCTTATGGTGAAAAGCTCGTGCTGAGGTTGCTCTTCCTCCACTCTCTTGACTCCCTCGGGCGCACAGATTATGTGGAGGCTCATCGTCTTCAGAGGTCTGCCCTTATCAACCTCCTCAAGAGCTTTCAGAAGGGTTCCGCCCGTTGCCAGCATAGGGTCAAGGATGACAACGATCCTGCCCTCAAGCTCCGGTAGTCTTGAGTAGAAGAGCGTGGACTCAAGAGTCCTCTCATCCCTCTTTATGGCAAGGAAGCCTGAACTGGCGTTGGGCAATACTTTCAGGGCACCTTCCAGCATGGGAACTCCAGCCCTGAGTATGGGGACGAAGACTACCTCTCCCTCGTTCACGAACTCAAACTCTCTTCTCCCTATCCATAGCTCTATCTCCCTCCTGTGGGTTTCAATCCCTGATAGGGCATCGTAGACCATCAACGTCGCTATATCCTCAAGGAGTCTTCTCATAACCTCACGGGGCGTTGAAACGTCCCTTATCCTGTTCAGCTTGTGGACGAGTATAGGATGTCTCAGCTCTCTGACCAAGGCAATAAAATTTTACTATTTCCCTATACTGGATGTTATCTCTGTCAGAGGGAGAAGGACGCTCACAACTATAACTCCCACTATAGCGCCAATGATCAGTATTGAGACCGGCTCTATCATCCTGACCCAGAGATTTATGAGCCTCAGGGCTTCCTTCTTGTAGATATCAGACGCGAGCTGGAGCATCCTTTCAAGCTCACCGCTGTTTTCCCCGGTTTCCACGAGGTTTACGAAGAGGGGTGGAAATAGGTTCGTGTTTTTAATAACCCAGGACAGGCTTCTTCCCCTCTCTATCTCTTCAGAGAGAGAGACGAGTTTATTCCTTATGTAAAGGTTGGATATACTTCCCGTCGCTATCCTGAAGGCGCTGGTTATGGGAACCGCGGAGAGGAGGGTCATGTAGAGGGTATAGGCAAACCTTGAGATGTTGAAGTAGAAGCTGATCCTGCCGACGACAGGTATCCCCAGAAGGAATCTATCTATCCTCTCCCTCCCGAAAAGTTTTTCTCGGTACAGGAACGCTACAACTATGAGAGGTGTTAGATAGAAGGTGTAGGTGAGCACATCTGAGAAAACTATGACTACCTTTGTCACAAGCGGGAGCTCCCCTCCAAAGCTCTCCAGCACTCTCGCTATCTTGGGGACGACGAACTTTATAGCTACGAAGAGGGCAAATATACTGAAGCCTATCACAACCGAGGGGTAGGTTATGGCTCCCACTATCTTGGACTTCATGTCTGCGACGGTTTCAAGGTGCTTGCCCGCTATGGCGAATATCCTCTCCAGGTTCTCTCCTGTCTCTGCAGCGGTGAGCATCTCAGATAAGAACTCCGGGAATATTCCGCTCTTCCTGAAAGCGGAAGATAGGCTCTCACCCCTCTCAACAGCGCTCTTTATCTCAGCGAGGGCACCCGCCACCCTCTCGTCTTCCATCTGGGATGATACGAGCTCAAGGGTCTTTGATAGGGGTATGCCCGCTTCAAGGAGTGTGGACAGCTGGAGGAGCACGAAGGAGAGCTCTTCCTCCGATGGACCTCTTAGGTGGAACTCCCTCTTCCATATAGGTTTTTTCTCAGATAGGTGCTCAACGGACAGGGGGAGGACTCCCTCTCCCTTGATCCTGCTTATGGCTTCCTTCCTCGTCAGGGCCTCAACCTTTCCTTTAACACGCTTTCCCTGTTTTATACCCTCGTATATAAACTGAGCCATCAGTATATCCTCTTGTAAACGACCCTGTTCTTGTTCCTATCGTAGATCACCTCAAGTGTTGTCTCAACATCTCCGGTTTTGACAGTAGCCTTTATCCTGAAGTGGCTACTCTTGACGTCAATTATCTTCTGGATCCGGTAGAGGATGTCAAAGGTAACCCCCTCAACCAGGACGAGGTCGTTGACCCTTTTAAAGGGCTTTGATCTCCTGTACTCAATTATCCTGTCCGCTACCGTTGAGTCTATCCTTGGGTCAAGAGCCATGAGTATATACTTGGGTGCGGTGTTTATGTTTATCTTTCCCGATGAGTAAGTCGTTACAAGGCTGAGGAGTCCGGGATAGCTCACATCTCCTACCGTTCTTCCGTAGAGATCCTCCTTTGTCATGCCTATGAACCTGAGTTCCTGGGGAGAGTCTAAGGGAGCCCTCTTTACAGGGTACTCACTCTCAAAGCTCTGGGGTTCCTTACCGATCCATGCCAGGAGTCTTGAGGTGTATCCGGGGCTTATCTCAAGGAGTCTGAGGAGTCTCTCAAAGACAGCCTGGTAAATCCTGTCGTCTCCCACTTTATTCAAATTGAAGAACCTGTCCTCGTCGTATATAACGACCTCAAGCCTCCCCTTTTCCGTTTCAACCACAAAGGGCATAGCCCATGGGTCTAAGAGCGAGTCGTAGGAGGAGTCCTCCTTCCTCAGCCCCTGAAGTATGTACGGTAGTAGAGACACGAGCGCATGGTAAGCCTGCTCCTTTATATAGACCTTTTCCACGAATCTTCCCGTTGAGTTTGCAGAGTAAAGGGCTGTGACCACGTAACCCGAGAGCAGTACAAAGAAGGAAAGCACGAGGGCTATTATCAACCTCTATCTCGCCACTTCCCACTCCGTTATGAGCTGGTTGCCCCTCTTGAAGTGTGACCTGAGTCTCAGGTGGAGTATGTCCTTCAGCTTCTTAAAGCCCTCCCCACCCACGAGGGTGGGAACGTTCTCCCCTCCAACTATCACCGGCAGGTGTATGAGCCTTATCTCGTCCACCTTCTTTCTCCTCACGAACTCCCAGTTTATTGACGCTCCACCTTCAACCATCAGAGTCTTTATGCCCATCTCGTAGAGCTTGGGGAGCAGGAGGTCAAAATCCACCAGCTCGTCGCCTGCGATCACCACCTCCGCACCCCTATCCTTTATCTTCTCTATCCTGTCCTTGGGAGCTCGCTGGGTCGTTGCTATTATGGTTGGAGCGTCCTCGGTGTTGAGGACGTTGGCGTCTATGGGGACGTTCGCTGTGGAGCAGGGTATTATACGGGTGGGGTTCTTACCCTTTACGTACCTCACAGTCAGGCTGGGGTTGTCCGTCCTCACGGTCTCACAGCCCACCATTATCCCATCAACCTTAGCCCTTATCTCGTGGAGATACCTGTAAGCCTCCTCGTCCATGAGGCTCATGAGTTCCTTGGAAGAGGCACCTCTGTATAGGGTCAGCTTTCCGTCTATGCTCACCTCTGAGACTATTATCACGTAGGGTCTCTGCTCCATCACTCGTACTCCTTACCGTAGTGTTTGTAAAGGTATATAACCCTGAGAAGGAGGGAGATGAGAGTCAGGAATGCTATGAGTTTTATCCCGAAGTTAAGCCCCACCGGGAAATGGGCACGCTCAAGGAGTGCAAAGGCTATGAGGGTCAGATGTGTCTCAGGTCTTCCGAAGAAACCCACCCCCTCAAGGGGGTCCTTTATCTTACCCTTCACCCTCTCCGAGTAGCCTATCTCCGCGTAGGCGACGGGCTTTATGAAGGAGTGGAGCATGGATACAACCACAGCGGTAACCGCCACGAAGGGCGATGCGAAGGCAAAGCCCACCGCCCCCAGAACGAAGCCGTCAACCCACTTGTCAGCGAGCCAATCAAAGACAGCACCGAACTTTGATGTCCTCTCCGTTTCACGGGCGACCACGCCGTCTATAAGGTCAAAGAGCCCCGACAGTATGAGGAATCCCACCGCGGTAAGGACTTTTTCCCTTGAAAAGAAATAGGCTGACACAGTTCCAAGGAAGAGGGAGATAAGAGTTATAAGATTGGGATGTATCCCCGTTCTTGCCAGAGCAAGACCTATGGGAACGTAGAACTTTTTCAGGTTCTCCCTCTTACTGGTCAGATTCATTTAAGCTCCTTCCCCGTTATCCAGGGCATCATCTTCCTCAGCTCTTCTCCCACCTTCTCTATGAGGTGTTCTCTGTCCCTCTCAAGGAGGGCATGATATACGGGTCTTCCAGCCTTGTTCTCAAGCACCCATTCCCTTGCGAACTCTCCCTTCTGGATCTCCTTCAGTATCTGCTCCATGAGAGGCTTGACCACCTCGTATATCCTGTCTCCTCTGGTCACATCTCCGTACTTGGCGGTGTCGGATATGGAGTATCTCATTCCCGCTATGCCGTACTGGTATATGAGATCAACGATGAGCTTCAGCTCGTGGAGGCACTCAAAGTAGGCGACCTCCGGTTGATAGCCTGCCTCCGTCAGGGTCTCAAAGCCAGCCTTTATGAGAGCGGTAACACCACCGCAGAGAACCGACTGCTCACCGAAGAGGTCGGTCTCCGTCTCCTCCCTGAATGTTGTCTCTATGACGCCAGCCCTCGTGGCACCCAAGCCCTTTGCGTAGGCGAGGGCTTTATCAAGACAAGTCCCGCTGGCGTCCTGATATATAGCGACCAGAGCGGGAACGCCCTTACCCTCCTCGTACATCCACCTGACGAGATGCCCGGGTCCCTTGGGTGCGACCATGAAGACGTCCACGTCACCGGGAGGGACTATCTGCTTGAAGTGTATGTTAAATCCGTGGGCAAAGGCGAGGGTCTTGGATGAGTCAAGGTTCGGCTCCACGCACTCCTTGTATAGATCTGGCTGAACCGTATCTGGAACGAGGAACATTATTATGTCCGCTATCTTACTTGCCTCGGAGGGCGTCATAACCTCAAAGCCGTCCTTCTGAGCCTTCTCCCTTGACCTGCTCTTCTCATGGAGACCTATCACCACATCAACACCGCTGTCTTTCAGGTTCAGAGCGTGGGCGTGTCCCTGAGAACCGTATCCCAGTATGGCTACCTTCTTTCCCTTCAGAGGATCAAGGGTTGCGTCGCTGTCGTAATATATCTTAGCCATTCCTGACCTCCGCTGAGTTTCTATCAGAATTATATAACAGGACTTCCGTAATTATTTCGTTGGACAGGAGCATGTACTCCTCCCTTATGCCGAGCCTTCCATCCTTAACCTCAAAGAACACTCTCAGGTGCTCAGGGATAAGCTCTATATCCTCCTTACCAAGCCCCCACTTCAGTCTGAGCCTGAGCATCAGCTCCTCCTCAAAGAGATCCTCTTCGCTCAGAAGAACTTCACTCTCTATGGGTCTCCTTCCCTCTGAGACCGCTCTCATGTAACTCATGATGTTCCTAGTGTTGCCGTACCTCCGCCCTCCAGAGAACCCCCAGGCTGAGACGCCGAGACCGATGAACTCCTCCATAGTCCAGTAAAGGAGGTTGTGTCTGCACTCCTTTCCTCCCCTCGCCCAGTTGGACACCTCGTACCTTTCGTAGCCGAGCCCCTTTAAACCCTTCCAGAGCCTATCGTATATCTCTCCGAGAGCTTCCTCTTCCGGTGCCTTCAGCTCCCCTCCGAGTATCCTCATACCCATGGGGGTGTTCTCGTAGGGGGTGAGCATGTATGCGGATACGTGTTCTGGGTTCAGCTCTCCTATTCTCTCAAGCTCAAGCTCTATATCCTCGGCTCTCTGACC
>WGFS01000145.1 GCA_015492115.1 Aquificaceae bacterium | reverse complement strand
ATCCTGCAACGATCACACCCAGACTAAACAGGAGGAAGGCGTACTCACCGGCAACCGGTTTCAAAGCCAGCGACGCATCAGCCAGGGTTTTTATACCCTTACTTCCGAAGAGCATAACCGCCGATGAAACTATTATGGAATAGGCGATAAGGTTGGAGTACACCATACCGACCGCTGTATCAAATGTCATCTCCCTCGCCTGAGAAACCGTCGCATGTTCCTCCTTTTCCTCGTCAGCCTGCCAGAATATCATGTAAGGGATATGGTTGTCCCGAGCAGTCCGAGTGCTGAAAGTGTGAAGGAAGAATTAAGCTCAAGGCGGGGAACGAAGGTGTTTAGAAGGAGCTCCTTAAGTTCTGGTCTGGCTACCACCGCAGAGAGCAGATAGACTGTGAGGAGAGAGGATAAAAGTATGAGAACCCTCTTTATCGTTCTGTAAGCCTCAAACACTATCAGGTATGCTATGAGAAGGGTTATGGGAGCCAGAAAGTAAACCGCTCTTATCCCTGTCAGGACTTCAAGTATAGTCGCTATCGCCTCAAGATCTGCCCCTATGGTAAGCACGTTTGCGAAAACGAGGCATAGGACTATAAAGTACGTGACCTTCCTTGAGTAATACCTGTTGAGTATTTCGGGAAGGCTCTTACCCGTAACGAGGGCGAGCTTTGCGGAGGTGTCCTGAACCGCTATCATCATGGGCGTAGAGAGGAGCATCAACCACAGCTGTGAAAGACCAGTGGTCGCTCCAACTATCGTGTATGTAAGTATGCCCGCGGGATCGTCCCCTGCCCCTCCTGTTATTATCCCGGGTCCAAGTTTCCTTAGTTTCCTCATTCACCTCACGATCTTACACTTCCCAGTAAAGGGTTGGGAGCTTTCCTGTTCTGATATACTCCTCCCAGCTCTCTCTGGTTATGACTTCAGCGAGATCTGATATGGCACGGGACACGTCCGTCCCGGGTGAGAGCTTTATCCTTATACTCAGGTCTGCGTTTATATCCTCGGGGATATCGTCCACAACCTCAACCCCCTCTATGAAGGGGAGCTTGTTTATCTCATCAAGTAGCTTGAACATCCAGGGAGCCCATACAACCTGAGCTGTGGACATATCGCGAACCTCCATACACCTGATATTTAGGCTCCGAGTGTTACCTGAGCGTTAACTTTGTAGTTGGCCGGGACCTCTCCTTGAGAACCTGCGTAGCGTTAACCTTCTGTAGGCGAGCTCAAACAGGAAGGCAGAGAGAACGACGCCAATACTTACGTAGAAGCTCTCCTTCTGGGATCTCCACTGGTAGGTCATGAGCGTTATGTATACAGAGACGACGACTATGAAGTTCACCATTATGAGGGGTCTTATCCCGCCCACCTCATTGACAAGCCTGTAATGGGATGCGATCACGAATATATAGATCGTCAGGAACACGAAGCTTATAAGTGAGGATATACCATTCAGATTTAAACCTACGGCGAAGAGGAGACTAAGCAGAGAGGTTATGTACAGCCCTTCGGGTTCGTTGAACCATACCTTTCTCTCAAAGGTTCTGGGAAGTTGTCCCTTCTTGGCGAGGACGTAGGCTACGTTTGCACCCCCGTAAAGGGTAGCGTTTATGGCTGAAGAGGTTGAGAAGAGGGCACCCAGAGAGACAAGGACAAAACCCGCATCCCCCAGGAACGGTTTTGCGGATTCCGCAAGGGCATACTCCTTTGCCCTTACAAGCCCATCAGCACCGAGGTTGCCGACAGCCACTACCGCCACGGAGATATAGACAAGAGCGACTATGGTTATGCTTATGTATATGGCTAAGGGCACGTTTACCTCTGGGTTCTCCATGTGTTCAGAGGCGTTGGTTATGAGTCCGAATCCCATGTAGGTCATAAAGAGCACGGAGGATGCAAAGAAGGTTGAAAGGAATTCCTTGTCTCCCACCTCGGGCTTCAGGAACTCAGGGTTTATACTCCACACCCCGAGAACCACGAAGGTCAGGAGGACTGACAGCTTTACGAGGACTATCCAGAACTCTGCCCTGCCTACAGCCTTTGAGCCGAAGAAGTTCAGAGCTGTGAAGAAGGCTATGACGAGTGCCTCTACAACTGCGATAGACAGGGGAGTAAGCTCAATATTCAACAGGGCGAGAGCGTATCCTGCAAAAGCCTTTGCAAAGAGGGATATGGAGACAACGTAGCTGAACCACATGAGGATGCTCAGAGTTCCCGTCAGGGCGTTGTTCCCTACACCCCTGAGTATGAACTCTATGGGTCCTGCATCGGACACAAATACGGAGCCGAGTTTTGCGTAGGAGTAAGCGACAGCGTAGGAGACCACCCCCGCAATCAGGAAGGCTAAGGGAAGGTTCTGCCCGCATATCTGGGCACCCACCCCCAGTATGGAGAATATTCCCGCCCCTATCATGGTCCCCACAGCCATGGAGACCGCCTCCCAGAGGCTCAGCTTCTTCTCTTTCATTGGCGTTATATATCCTAAAATAATTTCACAACAGCGATGAGAAGTCTTGTATCTGTGAGGGAGCTCGGGAAGAAGGACGTTGAAGATATACTTAAAAAGGCGAAGGGCTATAGAAAAGGAAAGGTCAGTAAGCTGGAGGGGGATGTTGCCCTTCTGTTTCTTGAACCCTCCACGAGAACGCGCGTATCCTTTGAGAAAGCCTGCAGAAGGCTCGGTATGAATACCTACACTGTGCTCGGAGAGAGCAGTTCCCTCACCAAGGGCGAGAGCTTCCTTGACACCCTGAAGACCTTTGAAGCCCTTGGATTCAGCGGAGTCGTCTTCAGAGTTCCCTTTGTACTCTTCCCTTACGAAGGTATTACCAAGTCCATAAACCTCTCCCTCATAAACGCTGGGGACTCAACCCACCAGCACCCCACCCAGGGATTGATAGACCTCTTCACCCTGAAGGAGGTTTACGGGAAGCTTGATGGTCTTAAGGTTCTTTACGTGGGTGACATCCTCCACAGCAGGGTCTTCAGGTCTGGTGCACCCCTCCTCAGGATGTTCGGCGCGGAGGTCTCCGTCTGCGGTCCCAGGACGCTCATACCGAGGGATGTCCACGTATTTGAGGTAAAGGAGGTCTTTGACAGCGTTGACGAGGGAATAGACTGGGCTGACGTCGTCATCTGGTTGAGACTGCAGAGAGAACGCCAGAGGGAGAACTTTGTTCCCTCAGAGAGAAGCTACTTTGAGCGGTTCGGACTTACGAGGGACAGGTATAAGAACCTCAAGGGCTACTTCATGCACCCCGGACCCGTGAACAGGGAGATAGACATTGATGGCTCCCTCCTTTACTCGGAGAAGTCCCTTATACAGGGACAGGTCAAGAACGGGCTCTACGTGAGGATGGCGGTCCTCAGCTGGTGCTTTGAAGGGTAACCAGCGTAAAGTTTCTACTTGTCTCCAGAGAAGCCTTCCAGAAACCTGTTTATGTCTTCAGCTATGTCCTTCACAACCTTTCCAGCCTTGCACCAGCCCTTGTTCACCTTACACCTCGTCTCACACCCGCTCCTCCTCTTCTTGTCAAGGGGAAACTCCTGGACACAGTCAAACATACACTTTCTGTATTTAAGCTCACACCTGTCCGGGAGTTCTATGCTGTGAGCGACCGAGAAGATAACGAGCAAAATTAGAAACGGCATATCCCTTCACCTCAACACGGGAAGCACAGGCTCCCCGTAAGAGTTTCTCAGCTCGTAGTAAACACCGCAGGCATTCTTTAACCGCCCTACCTTGCCTATGACCTGTCTCCTCCTGACCCTCTCTCCTCTCCTCACCCATGGCTTGCTCAGCTTTCCGTAAACTGAGACGAAGCCATCCTCCTGCTCCACTATCACCACCCAGCCGTAGCTGTTTATGTCCCTGCCCGAGTAAACGACCTTGCCCGATTCAACAGCCCTCACGAAGTCCGAACACCTGCCCCTTATAAAGACACCCCTTTCCGTCTTCCTCATGCTTCCCTTCAGGGGTGTGTAGTAAACGGGTATGACCGCATTACGCTTTTCAACCTTCACAGGTCTATGGGCGCAGGAAGCCAAGAGCAGTATAAGGGCAAAGAGCAGAACCCTCATAGGTCTCCGTCCATCTCTATCCTTGAAGGTGTAACTCCCTTCTGCCCTCTGTACTTTCCCGAGTAAACCCTCTCCGGTATCCTGTCAAGCTCAGCAAAGACGAGCTGGCATACCCTCATGCCGACGTAGAGCCTTATGGGAGAGTTGTTGGCGTTGTAAAGCTCAAGGGTTATCTGACCTTCAAAGCCAGCGTCCACCCAGCCCGCGTTCTCTATGAAGAGTCCCAGCCTCCCGAGTGAAGAGCGTCCTTCAACGAAAGCGGTTATGTGGGAAGGGAGCCTTATGTACTCAACGGTCGTTGCGAGCAGGAACTCCTTGGGCTGTATATCTATGAACTCTTCCACCTCCAGTTTCTCAAGTTCCTGAATTCCCTTACGGACGTCTATAGTTTTGCCCTCGCCGAACTTTGCAAACTCTCCGCCGAGGCGAAGGTCAATGGAGGAGCACTGGATCTGGGATTCTTCGTATGGTTCTATTCCCAGAACGCCCTTCTCTATCAGCTCCTTTATAGTCCTATCGCTCAGAATCATAACCTAATAAAATTATAAAGCGTTATGAAAAAGCTTCCTCTGCTCCTCGTGGCTCCTTCGCTCTTCCTTCTCGTCCTCTATGTCTCCACCCTCTCAATACCCGAGCCCCGCAGGATAAAGTACGTGCTCTCCTCCCAGGTAAGTGTTATCAAAATTCCTCAGATAAGGGTAGTTTACAGGACTGTAAGCTCACCCAGAGACATTTTAGCTGTGAGGTGCGAAGCTGTCGTACCGGTCACCTACACCCGGGTAGTTTCCCTTGCCCCTCTCACGCCTTCGGAGAGGAAGAAGAAGTTCATAGACCTCGTCCTTCCCTCGGTTCTCATAGTCAACTACGAGGTGATGCGCACGAGGGAGAACCTCACCAAGGTACTGGAGAAGTTGAGACGGAGGTACAAGCTGAGCAGGGCTGAGAGAGAGTTCGTTGAAAGCATACTGAGCAGGTGCAAGGCGGACTCCATAGAGGATGTCCTTATGAAAGCTAACCCTGTTCCCCCGAGCCTCGTTATAGCCCAGGCTGCTGTAGAGAGTGGTTGGGGAACCTCACGTTTCTTCGTGGAAGGAAACAATCTCTTCGGTATGTGGGCTTTTAAGGACAGGAGCAAGGTCATAGAGGCTAAGGAGAGTAGAGTTCCCCTCAAGAGGTACGACTCCATACTTGAGGCGGTACGGGATTACATATACAACGTCAACGTCGGCTGGGCTTACAGCAAGTTCAGAGAGCACAGACAGAGGAGCTTTAATCCGCTGGAACTTTCCAGATTTCTTGGTCTCTATTCCATAGAGAGGGAGAAGTATGTTAGGAAGATCAGGAAGATCATTGAGAAGAACAACCTTACTGAGCTTGATCTCTGTGTTCTTGACCCTTCTTACATCAGGTGAGCTGTTCGCGGGTCACGCGACCATACTCCTCTACCACAGGTTTGGGGATGGAAGGCATCCGACTACCTCCGTGAGCATGGAAGACTTTGAAGCCCAGATGCGCTATCTTAAGGAGAACAACTACAAAGTCATACCCATAGGCAAGCTCGTTGAACTTCTGAAGGATAAAAAACCCATACCTCCAAAGACGGTGGTTATAGCGATAGACGACGGTTACCGCTCAACGATGAAAGCTTACAGGGTATTAAAGAGATACGGGTTTCCGTTCGTTGTCTTCCTCTACATGGAGGCTGTGGGGAGGTATCCCGACTTTCTCACCCTTGAGCAGATAAGGGAGATGGAACGCTCCGGACTGGTGGAGTTTGAGAACCACTCTTACTCCCACAAGCCCTTCGGCTTGATGAGGGATACGAAGATGTTTCTGAAAGACCTCCTCCTCAGCGAGAGGAGGTTTGAGAAGCTCTTTGGTAGGAAGCCGGGATTCTACGCCCTCCCCTTTGGTTACTACAACAGGAAGGTTCTGAAGATACTGAAGGACAGGGGTTACTCTGCGGTCTTCACCCAGGACCCGGGAAACGTTGACCTCAACACAGACCTCTTCAGGATACCGAGGCAGGCTATAGTTGGGAGCTGGAGCAGGATGGAGAACTTCAAGAAGAAGCTCGTTAGGGAACCCTTGCACATAGACGGTGTGATCCCTAACTGGGGCTTTCTCAAAGAGAACCCACCCGTGCGGATAGGTGCCTTCCTCAGAAAACCCTCCGGGTACGACAGGTGCAGGATATACATAACCGAGCTGGGATGGAGACTCGCCAAGAGGAAGGGTGCCCTCGTGTTCAGGGATAACCTGCCCAGACTGAAGCGAAGGTGGAACAGGGT
>WGFS01000144.1 GCA_015492115.1 Aquificaceae bacterium | reverse complement strand
TGTCCCCCTTCCTGATTCCAGCTTTATAAAAGAGGCTTCCGGGCTTTATCCACTCAAATATGAATCCCTCAGTCCTTCCGTTCTTAACGTAGGGCACGAGCCTTATCTCCCTGAACATGATGCCGGGGTCTTTGGTTATCCTCTCTATCTCTCTCCTGGAGATCCTTAGCTCCGAAGACCCGGATGGTATTCCTCCCGTAACACCTCCACCACCCGACAGCTTTGGTGATTCAAGCTTCAGTCTGAGCTCTCTGCCCTTTATCACGAGCAGGGCTGAGTTCCTGTAAACCTTCTTGAGCTTTATACCCTTCTTCTCCCTACCCTCTTCAAGGACAAGAACCTTATCGCCCACCTTCAGGAGGGCAAGGCTCTTAACCCCGACCGCGGTTCCTATGAGCTTCAGGTTCTTATAAACCGCAACTGTAGGCTCTTCTCCCCCAGTCCTGGCAGGAGACTCTATCGGAGGAAAAACCCTTGAAAAGGCTTCCTCTATGTGGGAGACATCGGGCTCCTTCACGCTCACTTCAGGAACCCTGAAGTTTTTGAAGCTCTCCTTCATGGCTATGTACAGACCTGCGGTCGCCAGAAGGACTGAGAGGGAAGCGATAAGAGGCAGGGAAAGGACTACCCAGTTCATTATATTATTATCTTATGCTAAAGAGATACGACGCGGTTATCATAGGCGGTGGGGGCGCAGGACTCCGCTGTGCGATAGAGATAGCGAGAGACCCGAACCTCAGGGTAGCCCTCGTCTCAAAGGTTTACCCCACCCGTTCCCACACGGGCGCAGCACAGGGGGGAATGAACGCAGCGCTTGGAAACGTTGTCCCCGACGACAGCCCGGAAGCTCACGCTTACGACACCATAAAGGGCTCGGACTTTCTCGCCGACCAGCCTGCGGTCTTCTTCATGACCGAGAACGCCCCTGACATAGTTTACGAGCTTGACAGATGGGGTGTCCCCTTCTCAAGGCTTGAGGACGGGAGGATAGCCCAGAGACCCTTCGGAGGTGCGAGCTTCCCCAGGACGGTTTACGCTGCGGACAAGACTGGGCACGTTCTCCTGCACACCCTCTATGAGCAGGCTCTCGCCCGTGACAACATAGACTTCTACAACGAGTTTTTCCTATTAGACCTTATCCACGATGGGGAGAGGATAAAGGGTGTCTCCGTTTACGACATAAAGAACGGTGAGGTTGTAACCCTCCAGACAAAGGCTGTGGTGATGGCTACCGGTGGTTTTGCCCGTATCTACTGGTTCAGGAGTACAAACGCCATAGGAAATACGGGAGATGGTCAGGCGGTCGCCCTCAGGAACGGAGTTCCCTTGAAGGACGTTGAGTTCATCCAGTTCCACCCTACCGGTCTCGCGAAGACAGGCATACTCCTCTCCGAAGCCTGCAGGGGAGAGGGAGGATACCTCGTCAACAGGGAAGGCGAGAGGTTCATGAAGAGGTACGCACCTGAGAAGATGGAGCTCGCCCCAAGGGACTTGGTCTCAAGGGCCATTGAGTACGAGATAATGGAGGGAAGAGGTATAGGAGATGGTGCGAGAGCCTACATATACCTTGACCTTAGGCATCTGGGGGAGGAGAAGATAAACGAACGGCTACCACAGGTCAGACAGCTCGCCATAGACTTTGAGGGTGTTGACCCTGTGAAGGATCCCGTCCCCATAAGACCCACCGCCCACTACTGCATGGGAGGCATACACGTCACGGACTACAGAACCTCTGAGACGCCCATGAAGGGACTGTATGCGGTAGGGGAGTGCGCCTGCGTTTCCGTTCACGGAGCCAACAGACTGGGGGGAAATTCTCTGATAGAGCTTCTCGTCTTCGGAAAGTACTGCGGTACGGCTGTAAGGGAGTTCATAAAGGAGATAGACTTCGCAGAGATCTCGGAGGGGGAGGCTAAGGCAGGTCAGGAGTTCATAGAGAGCCTCTTAAAGAGGGAAGGGAATGAGAGCCTTGCGGACGTGCGCTCCCAGATGGGTGAGGTCACCTGGGCTAAGATGGGAATATTCAGAGATGAGAAGTCCCTGAAGTCCGCCTACGAGGAACTGTCCGAGCTCCTTTCAAGGTGGGAGAAGATCCCGGTCGTTGATAAGTCAAGGGTATTCAACACGAACCTCATTGAGCTTCTGGAACTCAGGAACATGCTTGAGCTTGCAAGGGCTGTAGCCCTCGGTGCCCTTGAGAGAAGAGAGTCAAGGGGTGGACACAGCAGGGAGGACTACCCGGAGAGGGATGATGAGAACTTCCTGAAGCACTCCCTCATATACTACGAGGGCGGAGAGCTCAAGATAGACTACATACCTGTTATGGTAACCAGGTACAAGCCCGCCGAGAGGAAGTATTAGGGCTTTATGTACCTGAGATAGTCCCTTATCCCCTCCTCAAGGGTGTATTCGGGTTCGTAGCCCAGCTCCTCCTTTGCCCTGCTTATGTCAGCCTCCGTGTGCTCCTGGTAGAAGTCGTAGGGACAGTCAAAGTATTCCGTCTCAAGACTTTTGCCGAGCTCCCTGTTGAGTATCTCTATTATCTCGTTAAAACTACGGGACCTGCCCGTCGCTATATTGAAGATCCCTGACACCTCCCTCTCAAGGGCAAGGAGGTTCGCCTTAACGACGTCCTTCACATATACGAAGTCCCTCTTCTGCTCACCCCACTTGAATATTCTTGGTCTCTGTCCGTGGAGCATCTTCAGGGCGAGCTGGTATATCATGCTCGCGGTCTTACCCTTGTAGCTCTCCCTGGGTCCATAGACGTTGAAGTATCTGAAGCCCACCACCCTGAGTTCGGGGAACCTCTCCATGTAGTCCTGGGCGATGTGATCCATCATCAGCTTGGAAAAGCCGTATATGTTCTCAGGTTCAAGACCCCTGTCCTCCTTCATGGGAGCTGGAGTATTCCCATAAACCCCTGCTGAGGAGGCGTATATGACCTTCGCGTTCCACTCAAGGGCTGAGTCAAGGATGTGTCTGAAGCTGTCCGCGTTCACCTCCATCATGAGCTTCTGGTCCATAACAGTTGTGTCTGTGATCGCAGCCTCGTGAAATATCACATCAAAGGCAAACCTTTTCCTCAGCTCGTCCCACAGCTCCCTGTCCCTTATGTCCCCCGTTATCACCTCCCCCTTAAAACCTATGAGATTCTTGAAATGCCCCGAGGAGAAGTTGTCAAGCACATAGACCTTTGCCTGCGGATACCTCTCCTGAACCGCAAGGGCTATGTTAGAACCTATGAACCCAGCTCCACCGGTTACAAGGACACGCATGGGAATATTATCTTATATTTTTCCAATGAGGTCTCTGCTTACTCTCCTGCTCCTGCCCCTGGTTCTGTTCGCGTACGAGTGCACCGTTGAAAGGGTCGTTGACGGGGACACCCTCGTGTGCTCCGGGGAGAAGGTCAGGCTGATAGGCATAGACACACCGGAGAGCTCCTTCAACAGAAGGGTCTTCAAACAGAAGATCTGGGGAACACCTAAGGAGGTTCTGAGCTACGGAAGGAGGGCAAAGCTCTTTGTAAAGGGTCTCGTCCCTCCCGGAACCAGGGTAAAGCTTGAGTTTGACCTCCAGAAGAGGGACAGGTACGGGAGGCTCCTCGCCTACGTCTGGCTTCCCGACGGGAGGATGCTCAACGAGGTAATACTCAGAGAAGGTTACGCCAGCCTTCTCACCATACCGCCTAACGTGAAGTACGTTGAGCGTTTCAGGAGAGCTTACCGCTACGCGGTGGAGAACAAGAGAGGGCTCTGGAGCAAAAGGATAAGAAGAGGATCAAGAACTACGAAGCGGAGATGTGGCACCAAGAGGTTCTGCTCTCAGATGACCTCCTGCGAGGAGGCTCTGTTTTACTTCCGTCAGTGTGGTGTAAGGAGACTTGATGGAGACGGAGACGGTATTCCATGTGAACGATTGTGCAAACACTGAAGAAAAACATGGCTATATAATTAATACTCAGCGGGCGTAGTTCAGTGGTAGAACGCCTGCTTCCCAAGCAGGAGGTCGCGGGTTCAAGTCCCGTCGCCCGCTCTTTGAAGATATGAAGGTAAGACTTGTAGAAGGCGAAACCTTGGATATTTCCCTCGGTAGTGAGGAAGAGAAAGAGCTGGAAGAGAAAATTAATGAAGCAATGGAAAGACAGGACGGGGAGGCTCTCCTCTCCATAATAAACGACATCCAGGAGGCTCTCCTCTTCCCTATCCTTTTTCAGGAAGAAGAACTCGCCGAACTCGTGGAGGACGCCCTCCTGATAGAGTATCTGAAGGTCGGGGATATAGAGCTGGAGCTTTTAGAGGGATGATTCAAGATTTTTACCACACCATTCCCAGAAGCCACATAGGAATTCTGTTTCTTACGGGGAGCTCTAAATCGTCGCTTATCACAAAATCCGCAGATTTGGCTTCTTTCCTCTTCCCGCCCACCTCTATCTTCTTACCGTCTACAAGATAGTCGTAATCTTCTTCCCTGGGACTTGCATAAACTTCATACCTCTCGGAAAGGGCAAACACGACGAAAGACTCTCTTGCAGTCCCTATGTTGCCGTTAAAACAGTGATAAACCGAGGGGTCGTTTATCAGTATCTTTGCCCCCTTTGAGTAAACGCTCCTGTCCCCTTTCCTCTTTACAACCTTCAGAAGCTCAACTGCTTCCATGACGCTCAGAAGTTGATAAAGCTTCTCCTTGCCCACATGCCATTCACTGCAAAGTTTGGATACGTTTACCGTAGGTATGGGAGAATTTATCAGGTGTCCAATTACAGCGTTCATAAGCCTCATGTGGTTACTCTGGACCGAAGGGAGGTAGAAGGGTACATCGTAGAATAT
>WGFS01000143.1 GCA_015492115.1 Aquificaceae bacterium | reverse complement strand
GTAGATCAACGAGCTTTATCCCCGTCTCAAGTATCTCCCTCTCCTCTCTCTCCTCAGTCACCTCTGGAGCCTTCCTGAAAGCTGGATACTCCTTCTCCCCCTCAAGAGGACCGAGCCTGTCTATGGGCTCCCCGAAGGTGTTTAAAGTCCTTCCCAGAACCTTCTCCCCGACCTTTACCTTGAGAACCTCCCCCGTTCTCCTCACCTTCATCCCTCTGGAAATCCCTATCGTTTTTCCGAGGACAAGGCAGGACACAAGCCTCCCTTCCATCCTCTGAACCTCAAGCTTAGTTCCCGTCTCCTCAACAAGGAGTATCTCATGGTTAAAGGGCAGGCTGTCCTCAAAACCGACGGTAACGACGCTCTCCCTTACGGAAACGATCTTCCCGCTCATCTTTCCTCCACTAAGAGCCTGAAGGCTGTCATTATCTCTTCAATCTCAGAGGTTATCTCCTCCTGTCTGAAGTAGTTTTTCTCTATATGGAGGCTCTCAAGGCTCCTTTCTATGGCTGAGGAGGCGCTGTTCATGTTCATGAGCCTGACACCGTTCTCCGAGAGGAAGGACTCAAGGTAAGCCCTGTAGATCCTTGAGAAGATATAGTTAGATATGAGACCTGACAGGACCTCCTTCGGAGGTATGTCAAGAATTGGGGGAACGCCCCAGACCTCTTTCCTCTCAACCTCAAAGGGAAAGACCCTCCTCACAACTGGCCTGTAGCTCCCCACGCCGAGGAACTCGTTAAAGACGGTGTAAAGCTCCGAGACCTCTTCTGAGAAGATCAGGGATATCTGGTCTATAAGCTCGCTCGCCCTGGAGTATATGGACTCGTAGTGGGTGGGGGCACTGAAGGTCCTTATGACATTATCTTCCATCAGGTCCGATAGCTTTCTCCCCACCACGAGAAAGCCCATGAGTTCTCCTCTCTTTCCGAAGACCCCAAGAGCTCTTTCAAAAACCCTGTCGTTGAAGTTACCACAGAGTCCCTGGTCTGAACCAAAGACAACGACAAGAACCTTTCCTCCTGAAACATTGAGGCTGAGATCGGGGAAGTAAGACAGGACCATCCCCACAGAGGAGACCACGTTCTCCTCAAACTCCCTTAGAGACTCTATAAGGATCTGCGCCCTCCTTACGTTTGAGCTCGCTATGGACTTCATGGAGAGGACTATCTTCTCTATCTCTCTGAACTTCCTTATCCTTTCCTCAATTTCCTTAGTGCTCGTCATAGCTCTCTCCCGAGGCTTCTCAGCTTTTCTTTCAGACCTTCCGTAAGAACCTCCGTCCTTTTTATCTCATCAAGAACCTCGGGATTCCTATTCTTAACAAGCTCAATAATCCTGTCAGCCCTCTCGTTAACCTCTTCAACCTTAACCTCATCAAAGAAGCCCTCGTTCAGGAGGAAGAATATGACGACCTGCTCCTCAACCTGGTAGTGCCTGAACCTTTCCTGCTTGAGGAGTTCCCTGAGCCTCCTTCCCCTCCTTATTATCTTTTCGGTCTCGCCAAAGACCTTTACCCCAAGGCGCGTGAATATCTCAAGCTCAAGGAACTGGGCGTAGTAAAGTCTGAGGTGTTCTGCCACCTCCTTGAAGGCGGGTATCTGGGTCTTTCCCCCTATCCTTGAGACAGACTTCCCCACATCAACCGCTGGTCTCTGGTTTACGTTGAAGAGCCCCGTGTCAAGGTATATCTGACCGTCCGTTATTGATATTACGTTCGTCGGGATGTAGGACTCTATCCTCCCAGCCTGGGTCTCAATTATGGGGAGAGCGGTTATGGACCCTCCTTCCCTTATCTTGCATGCTCTCTCAAGGAGTCTTGAGTGTATGTAGAAGATGTCCCCTGGGAAAGCTTCCCTCCCTGGTGGTCTTTTAAGAAGCAACGAAAGGGACTGGTAGGCAAAGGCATGCTTGGTGAGGTCATCATAAACTATCAGAACGTCCCTTCCCCTGTCCAGAAAGTACTCTGCTACAGCGGTCCCCGAGTAGGGGGCGAGGAACTGGAGCCCTGGAAGGTCATCAGAGGAGGCTGAAACCATGACGGTGTAGGGGAGGGCTCCGTATCTCTTAAATATGGAATAGACCTCAAGTATGGACCGCTTCCTCTGTCCAATAGCCACGTAAACGCATATAACGTTCTTGTCTCTCTGGTTCAGTATAGTGTCAACCGCTATGGCGGTCTTTCCCGTTGAAGGGTCTCCCAGTAAAAGCTCCCTCTGTCCCTTGCCTATCGGAAACATTGAGTCTATAACCTTTATTCCCGTGTAGAGCTGTTCCCTGACGAAGTCCCTGTCAAAGAGGGAAGGGGCATCCCTCTCAACGGGATACTCCACGCTCGCCCTGTAGGGTGGCTTCCCGTCTAAGGGTTCACCGAGTGGATTTATCAGCCTTCCGAGGATCTCTTCCGAAACGGGGACTGAGGCTATTTTCCCCGTTCTGAAAACAGGCATACCGACCTCTAACGTATGATCCTTCTCCAAGAGGAGGGCTGTCAATCTATCCTCAAGGAGGTCAACAACTATCCCCCTCATCCCGCTTGAAAACCTGAGGACCTCGTAGAACTGAGCCTTCGGAAGACCCGAGACCTGGGCTATCCCGTCCCCCACAGACTCAACCACGCCCCTCTCAACGACGAGAGGTCTTGGCTTGTACTCCTCTACGCTCTCCTTAAGAGCCCTCCTGAGAGCCTCTACCTTATCCTTCAGACTCAACCTTCTCCCTCGTCAGATCCTCTAAGACCTTTAACTGTCCCTCAAGGCTTGCGTCAACTATCTTGGAGGCAAGGTGAACCCTCACACCCGCTATGAGATCTTTCCTAACCTCCTCCCTGACATTTACGTCCACGCCGAAGGCGTCCTTTACAACATTCCTTAGATCCTCTATCTCCCCCTTCGTAATCGGAAAAGCGGTCTCAATAACAACCGTCCCGCTGGAAGAGATCTCACCCTTCAGGACCTCGTCCCCTCTGAGACTTTTCATGCTCTCAAGGGCAAGCTCGTAGAGCTTTGAGTGGAGGTGCTCGTCCGCAAAGCCTGTAAGAAACTTGGAGGTGAAGGCAAGGGCAGACCTTAGCGTCTCCTCCTTTATCTCTCTGAGGACCTCCTCCCTTTCCCTTTCAAGGCTCTCCAGAAACTTCTTCCTCTCCGCGTCCAGCTCCTCTCTCATCCTTTCATAAAGCCTCTCCCTTTCCTCCTGGACTTCCTTTGTAACCTCCGTGAGTTTGTCTCTTTTAATCTCCTCTATCCTTGAGAGGAGATCCTCCCTTTCCTTCCTGAGATTTTCCACCTCTTTCCTTACTTCCTCAGCCTCTCTTAGCTTCTCTTCTATCAGTTCCTTTCTCCTTTTGAGAACCGAAATGACGGGGTTGTAGAGGAGCCTCTTGAGTATCCAGAGAAGTACAAAGAAGTTGAGTATCTCAAAGACGTAGGTTAGTGGATTAAACTCCATCGTTCACCTAATGAAGAGGTGGATAAAGGGGTTGGCAAAGAGGATGATCAGTGCGATAACCAGAGCGTAGATGGCGACGGATTCAACTATTGCGGCGCCGATAAAGAAAAGCCTTATGATGTTGTTTGTCTGTTCTGGCTGGCGGGTGATTGACTCTATAGCCTTTGTGAGAGCCTCTCCCTCTCCCCTTGAGGGCATCATCCCACCTACAGCTATGGTAAAGCCTGCGGTGAAGATTGAAACGGCGACAACAAGTGCCAGAGGGTCCATAATCCACCTCCTTCGTCTATCTCACAGATCGTACCAGTTCTCTTTTACGTCCGAAAGCTTCAGGCTGATCTTTTCCACTTCAAGACCCGCCACAATGTAGGCAAGGGTCAGTATCCCAAAGAGGTAAGCCTGGATCACGTCGCCGAGTACGTTGAAAAGCATCATGGGAACAGGCACGAGAAATCCAGTCAAAAGAACAAGTATCCCTATTATCAGATCCCAGCCCAGCATGTTCCCGAAGAGCCTGAAGGTAAGGGAGAGGATCCTCCCGATTTCGCCAATTACGTTGAGGGGGAAGAGGAGTATAAAGGGCTCAAAATATCTCCTGAAGTAAGAAAAGCCCTGGAACCTGACTCCGTAGTAGAAGATTGACATAAGTGTCACGGTGGATAGTCCCGCCACCGCTGAGATATCCCCCGTCGGCGTACTGAAGGGGGGAACCATACCTATAAGGTTTGAGACCCCAACAAATATCCACATGGTCGCTATAAGGGAAAAGAAGGGCTTTACGGGGGTTCCAACAAAGCCGTGTATCTGTCTGGCCATGGCGACTATGAGGGTCTCCGCAAGGAGCTGAGGATAGGAAGGATTCTTTAACTTCAGTCTGCGGGTCAGGAATAAGGATATAAGCGCAACGATGAGCATCGCGACCCATGTGGTCACGACTACCTCTGTTATCACGAGATGGATCTTAAAACCCCCCAGACTCAGGTGTCCGAGGTCTATCAGGACCCTTTTCCCAATATCCATCTATCACCAATTCTAAGGATAAGGGCTGAGAAGGTCAATCGGGAAAGGTAAAAGCCGAGGGGGAAAGATACAAAGCCACCTTTAAAACTGTAGGCACAGATTCCAGACAGGACCCCGAGAAAGAGGAACCTCCTCCAGAAATGAATCTGTCTCTTCTTCTCTCTCAAGGATCTCCTGATGTCAAGAAACAGGTGGCAGAAAAAGAGGAGTCCCGAGAAGAATCCGAGGATGAATGAGATAATAACACCTTCCACACTCATTTTTCTAAGACCTCCCCAGCCTTTGTGAGGGCAAGCTTAGAGGATATCGGACCAAGTAGCTCGTGGACAACAGTCGCACCTATAACCACGTTTACTAAGATTGAACCTGTCTCCCTGAAGTTAGGGTTCTGGTAAGCAAGAAGGGCTAACCCTATTACTATCCCTCCCTGGGGAAATAGGGCAAAGGCAAGGTATTTCTTAACCTTCTCAGGGGCTTTTGAAAGGTGGCCACCCATGTAAACACCCACAAACTTTCCCGCAAACCTGCTTGTAATGTAAATAAGAACAACTGGGAGAAAGTAGAGGAGAACCTTCAGATCAAGGAAAGCCGAACCGATAACAAAGAATGCCGTAAATATCAGGTCTTCTATGTAATTTTCAAGGGGCTTCTCAAATTCCTCCCAGGCGTTCCCGAGGTTTGCTATAGTTACACCAACGCTCATGGTAGAAAGGAGCTCATCAACGCCAAGAACTCTCGCCAGAGAAAAGGTAAATAGAAGCATACCCACAGTGAGAGTGACCGCCTCTTTCCTTTTCTTCGCAAACCCGCCCAGGAAGAACATTATTAGACCCATCAGCAGTCCGAGCAGAACTGCTCCAAAGATCTGAAAGGTTATTTCCTGAATTAGGGACCCGAGGCTTAGGGAGGTCCCTGAGGTCAAAGCGAGGGCCAAGGAGAATCCGAGTACGAAGTTTATAATGCCCGTTGCATCGTCTAAAGCAGCAACACCGAGGACTGTAGTCGTCAGAGGTCCCTTTGATCTGTACTCATGAATAACAGCGAGGGTAGCAGTGGGGTCAGTTGGGGAAGCAAGGGCACCAAAGAGCAGGGCAAGGGCGATCACTATGTTCAGGCTTTCCCCGTGAGTGTAGTATAGGTAAAGAGCCATGGTAATGGTTACAGAAAGGTAGGCGAGTTCAGCCTCACCGAAGGTTATCAGGGCAATGCTCTTGCCAAACTCCCTCACCCTCTTCCAGCTCAGGCTCGCCCCAATAAGGAACGTAATTATTGAAAGGCTCGCATGAGTGATTACCTCAGCGCTTTCAAGGAATTTCCTGTCTATTACCCCGAGGAGAGAGGGGCTCATTATAATCCCTGCAAGGATGTATCCGCTTACACGAGGAAGCCTGAGGAAATTTGCGAGATTACCAAAAAGATAGCCCACGAGGAGCAGGAGACCCAGCTCTAAAAGGGCACCCCCCTTCTCAACTATCTGTTCCATTCAGTTTTAGTTTACAGAAATTAGTCGTCTCAGCTGATTTTCAATAACAAAGGAAAAGGCTGAGGGGAGCTTTGAGATATCGTCAACGCTTATCCCTGTCCTCTCAAAGTACTCCTTCACCATCCTGGTTGCCTGTCCCACCCCTACTGCAACGGTCGGCACCTTCTTTTTAACCTGTGTTATGAAAGCCCTCAGATCCTCACCCTTCAATCCCTTCGTTGGCTCCCCGTCGGTGAAGAGGATCATTATCCCCCTGTGATGAGTTGCCTTGGTAAAGATCTCAAGACTCTCAGCCCCTATGCTGACCGCCTTTCCCAGGTCCGTTCCACCTCCCGCAGAGGAAGGAAGTTCCATAATTCTGGACTTTACCGACCTGTAATCCTCACCAAAGCCTTTGAGCTCATAGACGTTCTCGCTGAAAACCTTTATGGAGAAAGGCATCCCGAGCCTGTCCAGGACTTCCGATACAAGCAGTAAAGATTTTATGGCGTTGGTTATCTTCTCCTGCTTCTTCATAGAGCTTGAAATGTCTATGAGAAGCTCAAAGGCAAGCTCTTTTCTCTCAGGAATCTCACGGCGGGAGAATATCCTTCCCCTGTTGATGGGAACTTCCGTGGGAATCTTTCTCGGATTTAACCTCTTCCCGCTCTGGTAACATCCTCCCCAGCACTCCTCTTCCTGAGGCAGGAGTCTGTCAAACTTTCTTTTGAAGTGGTCCACATAGGGAAGTACGCTCCTCATCATCATCACGTACCGCTGGAATTCCCTTTCGGTTAGTCCGTGATCCTTTTTGAACTTTCTGTCTCTCTCAGAGAGATCCTCCTCTTCCTGTGTCTCCTTTATTGAGAGGGCGCTTGACCTTCCCGCCGACTCCTCCCACCCCTTAAAGAGGAAGCTAATAAAACCCCTGTGCTCAACATCAATCTCAAGAGTTTTGGGAAGAAAGATCTGAAGGAAAAGGAGGTCTTTTTCAAGGAGGTC
>WGFS01000142.1 GCA_015492115.1 Aquificaceae bacterium | reverse complement strand
CTTAAACACTGGGACAGCTACGAAGCACCGACCAAAAAGAAGCTCGTTCAGTACTCGGAAGACTTTAAAGTAAAGAGGGTCTTTGATTTTGAAAAGGGAGTGCTCCGTGTTGAATTGAAGGGAAATAAGAGCAGATTGAAAAAGAGACTAAGAAAGGAACTCAAGAAGTTTCTCTCGGAAGACAAGAGAACCGCCTTTTATAGCGACCCCGTGCTCAGGAGGATAGAAAGGAAGGTAAAGAAACTGAAGCATGTTAAAACCGCACGGATTGAAAGGGAGCCTGTACTCGCGCCGATAGTATTTGGAAACGTTCCTAAAGGTTCACAGCTTGAAAGGGGTGTTGAAAGACTCATCTCAAGAGGAGAGCTTTACACAGAGCACACATCAAAGGGCACCGTAAGCGTGTTCAGGGTGAGGATACCTCCCAAGAAGGTGCTGAAGAAGGCGAGAAGATACAGGCCGATCGTTGTAAAGGAATCCAGAAGATGGAAGCTCTCCTACCCTCTAATATTTGCGATAATACACACCGAAAGTTACTTCAACCCCCTTGCAAGGTCTGAGGTTCCCGCTTACGGACTTATGCAGATAGTTCCTCTTTCAGCGGGCAGAGACGTGACCGAGTTCCTATTGGGACGTCCCGTGATACTCTCACCCTCATACCTTTACAACGCCAGGAACAACATAAGGATAGGCACAGCTTACGTTCACATGCTCTACTACAAGTACTTCAAGGGCGTTAAAGACCCGGAGAGCAGGCTTTACTGCACCATAGCGGCATACAACACAGGACCGGGAAACGTTGCGAGGGCTTTTGTGGGTTCAAGAGACCTGAAGAGCGCTATAAGGGTCATAAACAGACTCTCCCCACAGGACGTTTACAGCGTTCTAATGAGAAATCTGCCCTACAACGAGACCAAAGATTACCTGCGTAAAGTTTCAACCAGAATTGCCGTTTATAAAAACCTGTAAGCTAAGGAGGTGAGATATGAGAAAGGCGATACTTCTGGGAGCGATCTTCTCGGTAAGTAGCTCCTTTGCAGTCCCACTGGTCAACGCTGAGTTCTCTGTGGGTGCAATGAGCCATGACCCATCGGGTTATGTGGAGTATCCGACGGGTTCGGGTACCAGGGCTGATCTGAAGGATACACTTGGACTTGGCAAGAAGACAAAGCCCTTTGCAAGGGCAAAGATAGAGCTCCCTATAATCCCCAACCTTTACCTTCAGTACATACCCATGAAGTTTGAGGGAACAGGCAGATACTCCACTACATTAAAGTTTGGTAATGTGACCTACAATGCCAACGTTGACCTCAGCACCTCCGTTAAACTTGACCACTACGACCTCGGTCTTTACTACAACATACCTCTTGTAGGCACCGCGACCGCCGGGGTGATAGACCCAGAGCTCGGTATAAACGTGAGATTACTTGACTTTGAAGGCAGGATTACCGGGCAATCGGGCAGTGTAACCAGAACAGAAACAAAATCAATGAAAGTACCTGTACCAATGGGGTATGCAGGTCTCGGGATCAACCTGCCCTACGTCTCTCTCATAGGTGAGCTCAGAGGCATAGCCTACAAGGGTAGCAGGTACTACGATGTAACTGGAGAGGTAAGGATAAAACCCATATCTATACCCGGTATGGCTTCCTTCTTCGTAGGTGCGGGGTACAGGTATGAGGAGCTCAAGCTGGATGATGTCAGTGATGTCACCGCAAAGGTCAAGGTCAAGAGCCTCTTCGCCAACGTAGGTGTGGCTTTTTAGAGGACTGCTTCGCAGTAGCTTTTGAAGTTCTCAAGGAGCCGGAGCCCCTTGCTCTGGCTCTTCTCTGGATGGAACTGAACAGCCCACACGTTTTCCTTCTGGACCGCGGACACAAAGTATATCTCGTAATCCGTGGTTGAGGCTATAACTTCCTCCCTTCTCGGAACTACATGGTAGGAGTGAACGAAGTAGAAGAAGTCACCGTCCTCTATTCCGGTAAAAAGTCCCTCCCTCTTCCTTAGCCAGACCTGATTCCATCCAATGTGGGGGATCTTGACCTTCGGGGGAAGGAGGACAACCTCTCCCTCAAGAATACCCAGACCATCGGTCTCACCGTGCTCGTAGCCCCTCTCAAACAGGAGCTGAAGTCCGAGGCATATCCCCAGAAAGGGCTTTCCCTTCTCTATGTGAGAGAGTAGAGAGTTTACAAGAGACAACCTTTTCAGGTTCTCCATAGCCTTCCTGAAGGCTCCCTGACCTGGAAAGACCAGGACATCCGAACCAGCAATGGTATCAGGGTCAGAGGTAACCGTTACCTTATCAAAACCCACGTACTCAAGGGCTTTCTCAACACTCCTGAGATTTCCCATTCCGTAGTCAACTACAGCTACCTTCATTCGCCTAAACCCCGAGGGAGGCAAACCAGCTCAGTTTGTCAAGGACGAGGAGGATCCCGAGAGTTATAAGGAGAAGTCCACCGATGAACTCAACCACACCGAAGAACCTTCCGAACTTCTTTACAAAGCCGAGGAAGAGGGAAAACAGAAGCCCCGCGATGAGGAAGGGAACCCCAAGTCCGAAGGAGAAGAGGAGAAGCATCACCGCCCCCTCTCTAACGGTCTCCTGCTGGGATGCCAGGAAGAGGATGGAACCCAGTATGGGACCTATGCATGGAGTCCAACCGAAGGCAAAGACGACACCTATTAGAAAGGCTCCAACGTATGAGGCTTTCGCCTTCGCTTCCGTCTTGAGCTGTCTGTAGAGGTACTCGTGAACTCCGAAGAGGTAAAGGGTCAACACAACCGCAAGGGCACCCGTCAGATTGAAGAAGGTTTCCTTTCCGATAACACCGAACAGATAGAGGGCTGTTATGAAGGACTGGACACCTATGAGCTCTTTAAGAAAGTTGGGTCTGAGAAAGGCTCCAGCAAAGTGGAGTCCGAAGAATATCACCAGCCCTCCGCCCACCTTTGCTATCTCCGTCTGATAGGTTCTGAGAAACTGCCCTATGAAGGAGGCACCCGCCCCCAGCATGGTGAAGACTATGGAAAAACCGATCACGAAGAAGAGGGTTGCGAGGAATATCCTGACGTTGAAGAGCTTCCTCTCCTCCTGCACTTCCTCTATACCCACTCCCGATATGTAGGACAGATAGGCTGGAATTATGGGCAGGACGCAGGGAGACAGGAAGGCGAGAACTCCAGCTATGAAAGCTCCGAGGAAGGTTACCTCAAACATGTTAGTAATTATAAGCCTTCAATCCAGCGTAACTATAGCGAAGGACAGGTCTTCCTTGAGTGAATACTTCCTGTAGAGCTCAAGTAGCCTCTTCGCACTGTCCTCTATATCACCGCTGAGTATATCTGAGAGCTCTTTCTCTTTCAGCAGTCCCCCAAGCCCGTCTGACACGACCAGAAAGACATCACCCTTTGAAAGGTCACCCTCCCTGAGTAGTACCTCAGGCTTCCAGTCTATCCCCAGTGCGGAGACGTACTTCTTCCCGCCTTTGAGTCTTATCTGATCCTCAGTCAGAAGCTCAAGGGAACCTTCCCTCCACAGGTATATACGGGAGTCCCCCACATGCCCGAGAAGATAAGAGTTGTCTCTGAAGGTTATGAGGCTAAGTGTAGTTCCCGATACGTACCTGTCTCCAAGCTTTGCGGTCTCCTCCATTATCTCAAGGTTCGCTTTATTAAAGAAACTCCTTATGTCTTCAAGGGATCTGAAGGGTCTGTATTTTCCCACCAGTTCTATAGCCTTCTCCGCCGCAACCCTCGCACCCCTACCTATTCCCATGCCGTCCGCAACCGCAAAGGTATCCTCTGAGCAGAAGAGCCTGTCCGCAAAGGTCTCCCTGTCCCTGTAAAACTCTCCCGTAACGTATCTCACACAAGACCCTCCGCAATCAGGTATGCTCTGAGCTCATTCGCAGTCCTGAAGCGTTTCGTATATTCTCTCTCAAGCATCTTCTCTATAAGGGTCTTTATCTTTTCAGAGACCCCCTCCGGGGGTGTGTAGAGACCCTCCTTGTTCCTCTTGAGCTTTTCCTTTCTGTCCTCGGTGTGGAAAGGGTCCCTCTGAAAGAGGGTGAAGTAAAAGAGACAGCCTAAGGAGAAGATATCACTGCTCCTGTGTATCTCACCCCTGAAAACTTCAGGGGTTATGTATCCGAGGGTCCCTTTGACGTCCAAGATGGAAACAGATCCCCTTATCTTCAGAAGCCCGAAGTCCCCCAGCTTCCAGACGATGCTTCTGAGTATCTTCTTGCCGAATATGTTCTCTGGCTTTATGTCGCTGTGTATGTATCCCCTGCTGTGGAGGAAGGCAAGGCCGTTGGTAATGTTCCAGAGAACCTTCAGGGCCTCCTCCTCCGAAAGACCTCCCTTGGAGAGGACGTAGTCCTTCAGGT
>WGFS01000141.1 GCA_015492115.1 Aquificaceae bacterium | reverse complement strand
TCTTTCGGCAACATAGACTTCAAAGAGTTCTGTGAGAACCTTGAGGAGCTCGCTGAAGACCTGCAAAAGCTTGTGGAGAGCAGGAGCAGGGAGCCCAAAAGAGAGGAGGGCAAGGAGGAGAAGAAGTCCTTTGACACTTCCAAGTACGTCAGCAGGAGCAACTACCTGAAGATAGAGGAGGGTATAGTCAAAGACCTTATGGACATAGTGGGTGAGCTCTCCGTCTTTAAGGAGTGGATATACCTGTTCGCAAACAAACTCCAGAAGGTGTACAAGGTTCCCGATGCTTCCAAAGAGCTTAAAGACAACATGCACAGGTTCAGAAGCTTGATGGACAGTCTCCAGAGAACAGTCCTTGAGATGAGGATGATCCCTGTCTCCGTCCTCTTTGAGCGTTTTCCCAAGCTCGTCAGAGACCTATCAAGAACTCTCGGCAAGAAGGTAAAGCTTGAAATAGAAGGAGGGGATACCAAGCTGGACAAGGTGATAATAGAGAGGATAGCGGAACCGATGATCCACCTTGTAAGAAACGCTATAGATCACGGCATAGAAACTCCAGAGGAGAGGGAATCCCTTGGCAAGCCCGTGGAGGGACATATAAGGATAAAAGCCTTTCAGGAGGGTGGAAGCGTTGTCATAGAGGTGTCCGATGATGGTAGAGGGATAGACGTTGAGAAGATCCGCCAGAAGGCGATAGAGAGAGGTCTGTACACCGAGGAGGAGCTTGCCCAGATGAGCGAGGAGGAGATACTCCAGATAATCTTTCAGGCTGGGTTCTCAACCAAGGATCAGGCTACCGAGCTCTCGGGCAGGGGTGTGGGTATGGACGTTGTCGCAAACACGGTAAGGGAGCTTGGAGGAGAGGTGAGCATTCAAACTCAGAAGTCTCTTGGAACAACGGTCAGGCTAATACTTCCCCTTACGCTCGCCATAAGGAAGATCCTCCTCGTCCGCATAGGAAACGTTACCTTTGGCGTGCCTGCTGAGGATGTCGGTGAGGTGTTCAAGATAACCCGTGACAGGGTAAAGAGTCTGAAGGGAGTGAAGGTTGTCTATCACAGGGACAGGGTTCTTGAACTTGACTTCATAAGCGATAAGCTCGGTATTCAGAGCACCGCAAACGGAACTCTCACCCTTCTCATAGACAACGCCCTCAGCAGGGGTGTTGTGGTGGACGAAGTTCTGAGCACCATAGATACGGTTGTTAAACCGGTCCCATCAGTGTTACAGACTTCCGAGGAGATAAGCGGTATAACTATCCTTGGAGATGGAAGTATAGTCTACGTGCTTGAGGTTCTCAAATGAACAAGATAAAGGTTCTCGTGGTAGATGATTCCGCATTTATGCGGAAAGCCCTCAGGGAGATCCTTGAGAGCGATCCTCAGATAGAGGTTATAGACACAGCTCGCAACGGTAAAGAGGCGGTAGAAAAGGTGGCACAGCTCAAGCCCGATGTGGTCACCCTTGACATAAACATGCCCGTTATGGACGGCAAGGAGGCACTCAGGATAATAATGGAGGAGCACCCCCTTCCGGTAGTCATAGTGTCCTCCCTGACCACTGAGGAAGCACCCATAACGATGGAGCTGTTAGACATGGGGGCTTTTGACTATGTCCCCAAGCCTTCGGGGACGATATCCCTTGATATCCATAAGGTTTCCGACGAGATAATCGCCAAGGTGAAGGAAGCCTACCGATCAAGATACAGACTCCTCGCCAGGAAGCCCTCCCGCAGGCTGACCAGAACTTCCTTCAGCCCTGCAAAGAGGGGTCTCGCAAAGTTCGTGGTCGCTATAGGCATATCCACGGGTGGACCCGCAACGCTCATAGACATACTTCAGGACTGTGAGGTGGATGAGGATACAGCCTACCTTGTGGTTCAGCACATGCCTCCCCAGTTTACCCCCTCCCTGGCAAAGAGGCTCTCGGAGTACACTCCTATAGAGTTCTTCCATACTTCCCACGGGCAGAGCGTCCTTGGGGGCTACGGTTACCTTGCGCCGGGTGGATGGCACATGAAGGTCACTCCCCAGAGGAAGATAAAGCTCTTCAAGGACGACAGTTACATATACTACCCCTCAGTTGATGTCCTCTTTGACTCGGTAGCAGATGTTTACTGCCCCAATGCCATAGGCGTCCTTCTCACGGGAATAGGAAGGGATGGAGCTGAGGGCTTGCTCAAGATGAAGAACAGAGGGTGTGTGACCATAGCCGAGTCCGAGGAGACAGCGGTGGTGTACGGCATGCCTGCTGCAGCGAAGGAGATCGGTGCTGCGATGGAGGTTTTACCATCTTACAAGATAGCGTCCGCGATAAAGAGACATCTTCGTAAGATAAAGGAGAGGGCGGTATGAAGGAAGAGCTCCTTGAAAAGCTGAGGTCTTCAGACAAAAACGAGGTGCGTGAGGCTATACTTGCCCTTGAGGGGTACACAGATCCGGATGTGGTTGACGCTGTTGTGTCCGCTGTGATCAATTCAAGGAGCAAGGCGGTTCTGGAGGCAGGGAAGAACTTCCTGCTTTCCTACAGCGGAGAACCCAAAACACTCTGCGAAAGGGTTATAAAGTTCTTTGATTACCCGGAGCCCAAGCTCAGGCAGACAGCCATAGACATACTCTCTTCAAAGGGAGACAGCTGTCTTGACGTTGTGAACGATAAACTTATAAAGAACGAAGATTACAACATGCGCAAGTTCGCCCTGGACATACTCGCCAGCGTCAGAACCAAAAAAGCTCTGGGTATGCTTGAGCAACTCATAGAGGATGAGAACCCAAACGTCAGCATGTCCGCTCTGGAATATCTCAGAAACTTCTCGGAGTTCACCGACGATGTGGTCAGGATCATCTCCAAAGTGATACCTAAACTGAATGATACCTACGAACTCGCGACCCTTGCCTCCACCGTGATATACGGAGAGATCAGGGATGAGCGCCTCGTGGAACCCTTGAAGCGAAAGCTTGATGAGATAACAGAACCTATGGACAGGCACTGGATATACAAGATGCTAATATTTCTTGGAGATAGGGACAGCTACCAGGATGCCATCAGGAATGCGGAGCTCGTAGG
>WGFS01000140.1 GCA_015492115.1 Aquificaceae bacterium | reverse complement strand
GAGACCGTTGTAACAGGTCTTGTTCAGGTATATGAACCTGCTCGCCCTCTCAACGGGAGAAAGGGTTGAAGGGTCTAAATCCCTGATCTCGTAGTAGTAGTCCTCATCGTTCCTGTATTTCTCAAGGCTGAGTATGAGCTCCTCTACGTTGTCCTTAATCACGCTGTAAGCGTTCATGAGCTCGCAGTTCATGTCACCTATGATGGTTCTCTCTGGCAACAGCGCGAACAGGAGCGCCCCTCCCCCCACAAAGGGCTCTATGTAGGTGTTGAACTCAGGAGGCACATTCTTCAGGAGTACCTCTAATAGCTGTCTCTTCCCACCAGCCCACTTCACAAAGGGCTTGGGTTTCCGGGCTACTTCAGTCGCCCTCACGATGCGTTAAGAATCCTCCAGCTCACCCCTCAGATACTTGTCGTAGGCTGAGAGGTCAAAGTAGCCGTGCCCTGAGAGGTTGAAGAGTATAACCTTCTCCTCTCCCGTTTCCCTGCACCTCTTTGCCTCGTCTATCGCAGCCTTTATGGCGTGGGAAGATTCCGGGGCGGGGACAATCCCTTCGGTTCTCGCAAAGGTGAGCGCGGCATCAAAGACCTCGGTCTGCTTGTAGGCGACCGCTGATATATGTCCGAGGTCGTAGAGTTTACAGACGAGGGGTGCATCTCCGTGATACCTGAGACCTCCTGCGTGTATGGGTGGGGGAACGAAGTCGTGCCCGAGGGTGTACATCTTTATCAGTGGCGTAAGACCTACCGTGTCTCCAAAGTCGTACCTGTACTCGCCCTTGGTGAGGGTTGGACATGCGGTCGGTTCAACCGCCAAGACCTTTAGGTCTGGCTTTTCCCCTCTCAGCTTGTCCGCAAGGAACGGGAAGGAGAGCCCTGCAAAGTTTGAACCTCCCCCTACAGCTCCTATCACCACATCGGGGTAAACGCCCGCTTCCTCCATCTGCCTCTTAGCCTCAAGCCCTATGACCGTCTGGTGGAGGAGGACGTGGTTCAGGACACTCCCCAAGGAGTACTTGGTGTCCTCTCTTGTAGCCGCCTCCTCTATAGCCTCGCTTATGGCTATGCCGAGACTTCCGGGGTGCTCTGGGTCTTTTTCGTAGAACTGTCTCCCCGCGTTTGTGTAAGGACTGGGAGAGGGTATAACCTCACCCTTCCATGTCTCCATGAGTATCCTTCTGTAGGGCTTCTGGTTGTAGCTTACCCTGACCATGTAAACCCTGCACTCTATACCGAAGAACTGGGTTGCAAAGGACAGGGCACTACCCCACTGTCCCGCTCCCGTCTCCGTTGTCAGCCTCTTAACTCCGGAGACCTTGTTGTAGTAAGCCTGGGCGACCGCTGTGTTGGGCTTGTGGGAGCCTGGGGGAGAGACGCTCTCGTTCTTGTAGAAGATCTTGGCGGGCGTCCCCAGGTACTCTTCAAGGTTCTTTGCCCTGTGGAGCGGTGTGGGTCTCCAGAGAGCATAGATGTCCAGCACCTCCTCGGGGATGTCTATCCACTCCTGATCGGACACCTCCTGCATCACGAGGGGTTCGGGGAATATTGCGAGCAGTTTCTCGGGTGAAACGGGTTGGTTGGTTTCTGGATCCAGTGGAGGCTCAAGGGGTTCTGGCAAAAGGGGCATTATGTTGAGCCACTTCCTGGGAATTTCACCTTCGGGAAGGATATACTTTCTCACGCTCAGCCCTCCTGTTCTCAGGTATTAAGGGAATTTTAACTTGAAAAAGACGCTTCGCGTGTTAATTTTCTTTCTCCATGAAGCTCTGGGATCTGTACAGGGGAAGAGACTTTCACATAGAGCCCACACTCAATAGGATCAGGGAAGCTGTAAAGTACGTGGGCGATCCACAGATTTCCTATCCGACCATACTCGTGGGGGGCACCAACGGTAAGGGTTCTTCCTGTGCATTTTTGGAGAGGATACTCAGGGAGCACGGTTACAGGACCGGGTGGTTTGTCTCCCCTCACCTCGTTGAGGAGAACGAGCGCTGGAGGATAGACGGAGTTCCCATTGATGACCACTCCCTTGAGGGGTACGTGAAGGAGCTCAGAAAGGTCTTTGAGAGGTTCAACCTGACCTACTTTGAGTCCGCAACCCTGATAGCCCTCCTTTACTTCAGGGATAGGGGTGTGGACGTTGCTGTGATGGAGGTCGGGATGGGAGGAAGGTGGGACGCGACCAAGGTGAGCGACCCTATTCTGGTGGGTATAACCAACGTGGAGAGAGACCACACCAGATGGCTGGGGAAGACCGTTGAGGAGATAGCCGAGGACAAACTGCACCTCTACGTGAGGGGAAGACCGCTCGTTCTCGGGAGCTCCAGGTATCCCCTCTATCCGAAGTCCATTGAGATGGGGATTTCGGAGTCCTTCGTCGCAGGTTACGACTACCTTTACTCAGGCTCTACCGTAGGAGGAAGGAGCTATCTTGACCACTACGCTTTCAGAGACGTGAAGCTTGAAAGTATGGAGCTCGGACTCCTTGGAAAGTGGCAGATAGACAACTCAGCCTTTGCCCTGACTCTTGCGAGTCTCTTTACAGACCTTGATCCAGAGAAGACAGCAAAAGCCCTCAGCTCAACAAGGTGGGAGGGCAGGATGGAGGTAGTCAGGGAGGAGCCACTCCTCATACTTGACGGCTCTCACAACCCCTCGGCGGTGAACAAGGTCATCAAGGAGGTGAAGCGCCTCTTTCCACGGATAAAGTTCCTGTTCACCGGGCTGTTGGACAAGGAGTGGGAGCTGTCCATGAGGGCAATTCGCAGGCATACAGACTCAATACTCCTCGTTCAGGTCAACCACCACAGGGGGGAACCCGTTTCCAATCTCTATAAAAAGGCTCTTGAGCTTGGCTTCAGGGAGGTGGAGGTGCTTGAGTCTCCCTCAAGCGTCTGGAAGTTCTCCGAAGACCTCTGTGCCATAGGCTCACTCTACCTCATAGGTGAAATTAAAGAAGCTTTTGCAGATACCGTTATATAAAATAGGGTTTGACATGTATGTGCTTTTTAAGCAACCTATCTTTGACAAGGAGGGGAACATAGCCTTCTACGAGGTTATGCTCAAGGATATAAAGACCAAGGAGTTTCCCAAAGACCTTGACCCCCTGAAGGCGACCTCAATAACGATAAACATCGTTACCGATGTGGGACCTGAGAAGATAGGGAACGGAAAACCCGTCTTCATAAACGTCCCTTCCCTCTTCCTGGAGGCTACCATGTTTGAACTCCTGTCTCCGGAGTTCGTGGGGATAGAGCTCGTGGACAACAGGAACATAACCAACGAGCTTCTGAAGGCTGTCAATGAGCTTGTGGACAGGGGTTTTGTCTTCTGCATAGACGACTTTGGCTTTGAGAAAGTTAACTACCTCCCCCTCCTGAACAAGTGCCACATGGTGAAGATAAACTGGAAGGAGCTCGTTTACAGCAAGGAAGAGCTCACAGAGGTGGTGGGGATACTCAAGGAGCTGAAGAAGGGGATAATCGCCAAGCACATAGAGACCGAGGAGGAGTACGACAGGGCTAAGAACGCAGGGGTTGACTACTTCCAGGGGTACTTCCTCGCCAAGCCTATACCCATAAGGGACATAAGGAGCCTCTACTTCATGAAGGGAACGGTTGTTAAACTCTATGAGGCTCTAAAGAACAGAGACCTGAAGAAGGTCGCTGAGGTCATAGAGCAGGACGTTGGGGCAACGTACAGGCTTCTTAGGTTCGTCAAGTCCCTGTACAGGGAGAGGGCTCACGACATAAATTCCGTTGAGGACGCCATATCCTTCCTCAGCCTCAACAACGTTGCCAACTTCACCCTCGCCCTCGCTATAACGGAGCTCTTTGCGGTTCATGAGGAGGAGGAGCTCATAAAGAGGTCTCTCCTAAGGGCAAGTCTCTCCGAGGAGCTCGCCAG
>WGFS01000139.1 GCA_015492115.1 Aquificaceae bacterium | reverse complement strand
TACCTTGCCTACACGCTCTACACAGGGCTCGGGCTTGACCCTGTCCTTTCCCTACCCCTCAGCGGTGGAGTTGGTTTTGGGCTGGGTGTGTTCCTTCAGAGGACGCTTATCCACAGGCTCATGAACTTTGAACCCTTCATGGTTCTGATACTGACCTTCGGTCTTGACATACTTATCTCCCATACCCTAAACCTCTTCTTCAAGGCTGATATACGCTCCATAGACGTGCCCTATGCGGAGGGAAGCTTTGTCTTTGGAAGCATCATCCTGTCCGAGGTAAAGCTCGTTGTCTTCTTTCTCGCTGTTCTTCTCACTCTGTTACTCTTCATATTTCTCAGGTTCACCTGGACTGGGAGGGCTATAAGGGCTGTTGCCCTTGATAGAGAAGGAGCTCAGCTTGTTGGGATAAATCCCTCACGGGTGTTTCTGATCGCATCCGGCATAGGGACGGGCATAGCCCTCAGCTCGGGTAACCTTTACGGGCTTCTCCAGGGTTTCACACCTTTTGATGGTGGCTCCTTGACCATAAAGGCTTTTCTCGTGAGCATAATTGGTGGTCTCGGAAGGGTTGAGAGCGCCTTTGTGGGGGGTATCTTCCTGGGTTTTCTTGAGATATTCGTCTCCTTTTACGTGGGGGAGAGCTGGAAGCTCTTTGTGTCCCTCATAGTTATGGTCTTGGTGCTTCTCTTCAGACCAAGGGGGCTGTTCGGTGGCAGGTACTATGGGGAAGCATGAGAGACTGACCCTTATCTTCTTCGCCCTGCTCCTGTTTCTACCCGTGGGGTTGTCTGCGGTGGGAGAGCTCTTGCCCGCAGGATACCTCCTCAGAGTAGTGAGCTCTGCCCTTATGCTGACCTCCCTTGCCCTCGCCCAGAATGTCCTTTTAGGATACACGGGTTACCCTGCCTTCGGTGGGATCGCCTTCTTCGGTATAGGGAGCTACACCGCAGGTGTCCTATCAAAGAACCTTGGATTTCCGCTTCTTTTATCCATACTTGCGGGAGGTGTCCTGTCTCTGATCGTGGCTATTGCTATAGCACCGGTTCTCATGAAGCTCAGGAGCCACTACTTCGCCATAGCGACCCTCGCCCTACAGCTCGCCCTTGCGGAGTTTGTCTCAAACCTTGAGTTTACGGGAGGCTCTTACGGGATAAACCTTCCCATCTACAGGGGATTCCTTGAAGGCTACCTCTTTTACCTCCTCTTCTGGGCTGTAGCCCTTTCAGCCTTCCTGCTGAACCTATACGTTGACAGGTCTGTCTTTGGATACGCCCTCAAGGCTATAAGGGAGGACGAACTCGCAGCGGAGAGCGTCGGTGTGAATACGGTTCTATTCAAGAGCCTCTCCTTCGGGCTAATGGCTTTTGTGACAGGTTTGACGGGAGGTGTGTACGCATTCTGGATAACCTACATAGACCCCTCCTCCACCTTTGACCCTCTTCTCTCCGTCAAGACCTTTGTCGCCCTGCTCCTTGGGGGTGTGGGTACCACCGTTGGACCCATCGTAGGTGCCTTCTCCCTTGAACTCATCTCTGAGGTCGTCTGGAGTAGGTTCCTTGAGCTTCACGGAATTATACTGGGTGCTCTGATCGTGCTGGCTGTTCTATTCCTGCCAAGAGGAGTTGTGGGGGCAAAGGGATGAGCATACTTGAGCTTGTGGAGATACACAAGAGCTTTGGAGGCAACCACGTACTGAAAGGTGTCAGCCTCTCCGTTGAGGAGGGTGAGGTTCTGGGCGTTGTTGGACCCAACGGTTCTGGAAAGACGACCCTCATAAATATTGTAGGGGGTCTGGTAAGGCAGGACAGAGGGGATGTCGTGTTTGATAACAGGAAGATAAGTGGGCTGAGACCGAGTGAGAGGGCAAAGCTCGGTATAGGTAGAACCTTCCAGATAACACGACTCTTCTCAAACCTGAGTGTCCTTGAGAACGTCCTGATCCCCCTCCACTATGCTTCTTCCCTACCTCCTAAGAGGGAGTACGCTGAAGAGCTGATAGATCTTGTTGGTCTTTCCCACAAGATTAAAGACAGGGCGGGGACACTCTCACTTGCCCAGAGAAAGAGGCTGGAGCTTGCACGGGCTCTCGCGCTGAAGCCAAGACTACTACTGCTTGACGAGGTCTTCGCTGGACTCAACCCGGTTTCTGTTAGGGAGATAGTGGAACTGCTCAGAAAACTCAACTCGGAGAAGGGGATAACCCTGATTCTGGTGGAGCACGTTCTGAAGGCACTCTTTCAGCTCACCGACAGGGTGGTGGTTCTCAGTGAGGGCAGGCTTATATTTGATGGACTACCTGAAAAGATGGCTGAAGACCCAGAAGTTATAAAGGCTTATCTGGGGGAGAGGTATGTTGAGAAGGGTTCTTGACGTAAGGGAGCTCAGTGCCGGGTACGGGGACGTGGAGGTTCTAAAAGGGATCAGCCTCTACGTTAACGAGGGTGAGGTAGTCGCCATATTCGGTTCAAACGGTTCTGGCAAGAGCACCTTCCTAAAGGTAGTAGCGGGAGTCCTGAAGCCCTGGGGCGGAACCGTTCACTTCCTTGAAGAGCACATAGACCCTCTGCCCCCAGAGGAGAGAGTTAGAAGGGGTGTAGCCCTCGCTGCGGAGGGCAGGAGGCTCTTCATGGGAATGAGCGTGGAGGAGAACCTGATACTCGGAGGCTGGACGAGACGCTCTCGCGTGAAGGAGAACCTTGAGAGGGTTTACTCTTACTTCCCGGAGCTCTCGGAGAAGAGAAAGACCCTTGCGGGTGACCTCTCAGGAGGACAACAGCAGATGCTCTCCATAGGCAGGGCGCTGATGTCTGAACCCAGGCTCCTTATGATAGACGAGCTCTCCCTTGGGCTTGCCCCTGCGGTGGTGGACAGGCTCGCCCACATACTCCTTACCGTAAGGGAAAAAGAAAAGATATCCCTGCTTCTGGTGGAGCAGGAGGTATCCTTAGCCCTTGAGGTCTCTGACAGAGCCTACGTCTTTGACCTTGGGGAGGTGGTTGATGAGGGTCCTTCTGAAGAGCTCCTAAGAAGGGACTCAATAAGGAAAACTTACCTCAACGTGTTGTGAAAGAAAGGGGGCAGACCGCCCCCAGAGTTCAATCTTCCAGCGTTGATATGTCTCCCACGTCCAGACCGAGCTCCTTAGCCTTTAGAACCCTCCTCATTATCTTCCCGCTCCTCGTTTTGGGTAGCTTATCCACGAACTCTATCTCGTCGGGAACCGCTATGGGTCCGAGGATGTTCCTCACGTGGAGCTTGAGCTCTTCAACGAGCTTATCGGAGGGTTCAACCCCCTTCTTGAGTATGACGAAAGCCTTTATAGACTCTCCCTTCACCTCGTGGGGTTTCCCTATCACCGCAGCCTCCGCGACCGCATGGTGGTCAACGAGGGCACTCTCCACCTCCATAGTCCCTATCCTGTGCCCAGCAACGTTTATAACGTCGTCAGCCCTGCCGAGTATCATTATGTAGCCTTCCTCGTCGTAAGAGGCGAGGTCTCCCGCAAAGTAAACGCCGGGTATGGTGTTCCAGTACTTCTCGTACCTTTCGGGTTCTCCCCAGCAGGTTCTGAGCATGGAGGGCCATGGGTTCTTTATAACCAGGAACCCAACCGTATCGGTTGGTAGCCTTTTACCGTCCTTGTCCACTATATCAACCTCAACGCTGAAAATGGGCTTACCAGCCTTGCCGGGCTTTGCGGGGTAGGAAGGTATGGTAGTGACCATGTGTGCCCCCGTCTCCGTCTGCCACCAGGTGTCAACTATCACGCACTTCTCCCTCCCTATGTTCTTGTAGTACCAGTGCCATGCTTCAGGGTTTATAGGCTCTCCAACAGTACCGAGCACTCTTAGAGAGGACAGGTCGTACTTTGCAGGCCACTCCTCACCGTACCTCATGAACATCCTGATAGCCGTCGGGGCCGTGTAAAAGACGTTCACCCTGTACTTCTCTATATAGCTCCACCACCTTCCCGGATCGGGGTAGTCCGGTGCCCCCTCGACTATGAGGGATGTAACGCCGTTGGCTAGTATCCCGTAGACTATGTAGGAGTGTCCTGTTATCCACCCTATGTCCGCAGTGCACCAGAAGATGTCGTCCTCGTGCAGGTCAAAGACCACCTTTGAGGTGAAGTAGGTC
>WGFS01000138.1 GCA_015492115.1 Aquificaceae bacterium | reverse complement strand
GTGTGGGTATAGAGACCGAGTACGAGAGGGATGGAAGTGAGGACGGGGTTGCGACGGAACTCCTTTATGGTCTGACAGAAGACATATCTGTTACCTTCAGGGCTTTCAACGACTTTAAGAAGTTCCAGGGATACGGGGGCAGGGTGAAGTTCAGGCTCTGGAAGCGCTACATGCCGGGAACTCTGGACGCCCTCTCCGTGATAGTGGGCGTTATCCACTCCGTTGAACGCGATGTGAGCTACGGTCTCGTGGGAACTGCGGTGGGTCGTGAGTCGCGCAGGTGGTACTTCTTCGCGGACGTGAGGAATGCGGACAAGCTCTACCTGGACGGGGCTGTTGGGATAAGACCCTGGCTTACCGAGTACCTTAAACCTGACCTCGTCCTTCTGACGGAGCTCAACTACGAGTCCAAGGGAGGTTACAGGGTTTACTTCCTGTCTCCCGCCTTATTCTTCACATACAGGAACTTGGCGATAAAGGGCGGTATCCAGATACCCGTTGAAAAGAGTGAGAGGGCAAAGGGGGTTGAAACCAGGAGCGCCCTCTCCGTGGAGGTTCACTTTTAGGAGGTTGAGCATGAATAGAGTTCTCATTGGACTGCTTCTGAGCCTGTCCCTATCCATATCTGCGGAGGTCGTGATGAGGGTTGATGGGCTCGCCTGTGCCTTCTGCGCCTACGGACTTGAGAAGAAGCTCAAGAGCCTGAAGGGCGTAGAGGAGGTGAAGATCAGTCTTAACGAGGGGAGGGTGTGGATAAGGCTGAAGGAAGGTTACAGGGTTGATGAGGATACCCTTAGGAAGCTCGTCAAGGAGTCCGGATTCGTTGTGAGGGAGATAACCGTCAGGTGAGGCTTGACTTTTTCTTTTCCGTGCCTAAAATATACCCATAGGGGGTATAGGTATGATGCTTGGATTCACATGTCCTACCTGTGGATGTTCTCTTTCTCTTATAAGGCTCGGCATAAAACCTGAAAAGGCTCCGACCACTGAGTTTGGAGGAAGAACCTACCACTTCTGTTGTGAAGAGTGTAGGGATATGTTTCTGAAGGGACCCGAGAAGTACGTGGCTGAAGTGGAAAACCTCTTCGTCTGTCCCGTATGCCTCGGCGAGAAGCACAAAAAAGAGGGTGTGGCGCTCAAGTTCCAGGACAGGGAGCTCTACTTCTGCAGGTGCCCCCACTGTGCGAGGGAGTTCTCAAAGAACCCCGAGTACTACCTGAGAAGGCTTGAAGGGAAGGAGCCCTTCAGCGGTGTTTTCGGCAGTGATTTCCAGTGCTGTTAGGAGGTGCGTTATGGAAAGATGTGATGTCTATCTGACCCAGGAGAGCATGGAGGAACTCCTGAGGAGGCTCTCGCGTATAGAGGGGCAGATAAGGGGTATCCAGAGAATGGTCAGGGAGAAAAGGAGCTGTGACGAGATACTCATTCAGATATCCGCTGTTAAGTCAGCCCTCAGCGGTGTGGCTGTGAAGCTCCTTGAGGATCACGTGGACTCCTGCGTGAAGCCGAGCGTTGAGGCGGGGGATACGAAGGTGCTTGAGGATTTTTTAGAGGCCGTTAAGAAGCTGATAAAGGGAGGTTGCTGATATGAGAGAGTTTTTCGGAAGCCTTGTGGGAACCTTCGCTTCCCTACTTGCCGCCTCCTGCTGTGTCGTTCCTACCCTCTTCGTGGTCTTCGGTGTCTCCGCAGGGAGCCTTAGCTTTCTTAGCGCACTGGAGCCCTACAGGTGGTACTTTCTGGCAGTTGCCTACATCGCGGTCGGATACTCTCTCTACAAGCTCTACCTGAAGAACTGGGTCAAGGAGAAGCTACTCAAAAAACCCGCGATAGAATGTGCCTGCGAGGAGCCGGACTGGACCCAGAAGCTGAGCAAGGGGGTTACGTGGGTCGCCTTGGTCCTACTGATAGTGGCTACCTTCTACCCCTACGTCCTTGAGAAACTTTACGGAGGTTGATTCAAATGGGAGAAGCCTGCTGTCGTGTGAACCTTGAGGAAAGCGTATGTGGTATGTGCGGGACAAAGGGTAAGTCCGTCCCGGAGGAGACCCTGAGGAGCCTTGTTAAGGAGGAGTTTTTAAAGGAACTTGACCTCTCAAAGAGCTACTTCTTCTGCCCGAACCCCGAGTGCGATGTCGTTTATCACAGCACCCTTGAGGGAATTTACCTGAAGAAGGAGGCGGTAAAGGTGAGGGTGGGTCTCAAGGAGAAGGAACCTCCCATCACGCTCTGTTACTGCTTCAACATCACGAAGGAGATGATAGAGGAGGAGATAGTGAGCAGGGGAGAGACAGAATATCC
>WGFS01000137.1 GCA_015492115.1 Aquificaceae bacterium | reverse complement strand
GGAAAACCTTCATTTAAACTTTTCTTACCTAAGGGGTATAGATTTATGTTAGCTATTTTGCTTCCTTTAGTCCAAAGTATTTTGTCCCTATATTCCCTCCAATTAAAACATTTCTCCCCACTAATTCTGCTAATACCACAGGCGATTTTGGCTATAGGGTGAGCAATCGGGAATATATTTGATTCATTGGGTAGGTTTACAGGTTTTATATTAAATTTAAACCTTTCCCTAATACAACGACGGACATAGTCAATATCACGCTCTTCATGTTTTGGCTGACCGCACATTTTCTCAAAATTTCCTTTCTGTTTATCATTCATCTCATTCATACACCATATTCCACCTTCCTCAATTCCTATTGTTATCAACGTGGGATTAGGATCTCCCCATCCGAGGAAATTCATTAAAATTTCAAACTCACATGTAAACTTACTCATTCCATGTTAATGTATCACAAAACCACCTGCTTTACGAAGAGTATCTCAGGTATTCCCTGCAGGTCTTCAAGTACATGGTCTGGAACTTTATCATCCAGGTTCAGGATGCCCAGGGCTATTCCACCCTTCTTCTCTCTCCCGAGCCTGAAGCCAGCTATGTTCACACTGGCACTCCCGAGAACGGAACCTATCCTTCCTATAACACCGGGCACGTCCTTGTTCTCAAAGACGAGGAGTATCCCCTCAGGCTCTATATCCACCCTGTACCTGTCTATCTGAACTATCCTGAGGAGCCGACCCTCAAGAACTGTTCCAGCAACGACCTTCTCGGAGCCATCAGACCTGACCACGACCTTTATATAGTGTTTGAAGTCGGGAGTATCCTCTGAGGAGAGCTCCTCAACCCTTATGCCCCTGTCCTTTGCCACGTAGGTCGCGTTTATTATGTTCACGGGAAAGTCAACGACCTCCTCAAGTATTCCCTTGAGAACCGCTGCGGATATAGGGTGGAAGTGCTCGGAAATGTCTCCCCTCACCTCTATGTGAACCTCCCTTATACCCTCCTCAGCCCACTGAACCATGAACCTCCCCATCTTCTCCGCAAGGTCAAGGTGGGGCTTTATGAGGGTCAGGACGGATAAGTCCGGGAAGGGTGCGTTCACCACGTACTCGGGTGACTTGCCCTTGAGAGCCTTGATGACCTGCTGGGCGACTATGACAGCTACGTTCTCCTGGGACTCATAGGTGTTGGCGCCTATGTGGGGAGAGAGGGATACGTTCTCAAACTTCCTGAGTCTGTCCACGAGCTCCGGGGGCGGAGGCTCCTTTGAGAATACGTCAAGGGCTACGCCCTTAACTTTACCGCTCTCAAGGTTCTTTATGAGGGCTTCTTCGTTGATTATCCCTCCCCTCGCACAGTTAACTACATAAACGCCTTCCTTCATAACTTCAAATTCGGTCTCACCTATCATGTTTCTCGTCTCGTGGGTGAGGGGTGCGTGTATGGTGAGAACATCTATCTCCCTGAGCATATCGTGAAGGTTGTCCATGAGCTTGACCCCGAGCTTATCCGCCTTCTCCCTAGGAATATAGGGATCGTAGGCGAGGACAGTCATCCCAAAAGCCTTAGCCCTTATGGCGATCTGAGAACCTATGTTCCCGAGACCTATTATCCCAAGGGTCTTTCCGTAGAGTTCGGTTCCCATGAACTTCTTCCTGTCCCACCTGTGCTCAAGTATGGACTCGTAAGCCCTGTGTCCGTTTCTGAGTATGGTTAGCATGTGCATCATGGTGAGCTCGGTTGCACCTATGGTGTTTGCACCGGGGGTGTTTACAACGAGAATTCCCCTCCTTGTAGCCTCCTCCATGTCAACGTTGTCAACTCCGACGCCAGCTCTCCCTATAACCTTCAGTCTGACCGCCCTGTCAAGGAGCTCCTTCGTGACCGGTGTTCTGGAGCGGGTGATTATGCAGTCAAAGTCACCAACTATCTCAAGTAACTCTTCGTAAGATATCTCTGGCTCGTTGTAGACCTCAAGGTCTGGCTCTTTCTGGAGAAGCTCTATTCCCTTTGGGGCTATCGGGTCGGTTATCAGTACCTTGTGCAATTCCTTTCCTCCCAAAAGGGTAGTTAGAGGGAACTATTATATCCCAATCACCCTCTTGAGCCCGCCCGCAGTAGAACTGTGTTCGCCACGACCGTAACCGAAGAGAGAGCCATGAGGAGACCCGCGAGCTCTGGCTTCAGATACACACCGAACTTGTAAAAGAGTCCCGAAGCGACTGGGATACCGATAAGGTTGTACACGAAAGCCCAGGCGAGATTCTGTTTTATCTTGTTGTTGACCTTCTTACCCAGCTTGAAGGACTCGGGAAGCTTCGTTATTCCGGAGAGCAGGACTATATCACCCACCTGCTTGGTTATGTCCACACCGTGGGGAACAGCGAAGGATAGGTCTGACTGGGCGAGGGCTGGTGCATCGTTAACCCCGTCACCCACCATAGCAACGCGCAAACCCTCTTCCTGGAGGCTCTTTACCACTTCCTTCTTCTCCTCCGGTTTTACCTCAGCCATGAAGCTGTCAAAGCCGAGCTCTCTCGCAACGAACTTGGTTGTCTCCGTTCTGTCTCCTGAGATGAGCACAGCTGTCAGACCCATCCTCTTTATCTCGTTGACTACGAACTTCGCCTCCTGCCTGAGGGTGTCCTTCAGATAAAAGACCGCGAGCACCTCGCCGTTCCTCCTCAGAGCGACAGCCTTCCAGACATCCTCGGGTATGTTCTCGTCCTCGTACTCACCTATGAAGTACTCACCACACTCAACCCCCCTACCCACTTTTTCTCTGCACTCCGCCAGCTCAATCTTTCTGGCTCCCTGTTTTTCAGCGAACTCCCTTATAGCCCTCGCTATCGGATGGTTTGAGTAAGTTTCCATCGTATAGACAATGTCCAGAGCGTCTGAGGAGCGGAGTTCGTATCTGACGACCTGAAACCTTCCCTCGGTGAGGGTTCCCGTTTTGTCAAAAACAACGGTGTCTATCTTAGGAAATATCTCAAAGGAGGAGGGTTTTTTGACGAGAATTCCCTTCGTAAGGGCTTCCGATATGCCCACGACAACCGCAAGGGGTGTGGCTATACCGAGGGCGCAGGGACAGGAAACCACCAGAACCGCAAGGGAGAACTGAACAGCCTGCTCCATGTTCCCGGTGAACTTAACCCAAATGAAGAAGGTGAGGGCGGACACTATGACGACTATCTGAACGAAGTAGTGGGATACGGTATCCGCAATCCTCTGAACCTTTGGCTTCTCAGATAGTGCTGACTCAACCATCCTGTTTATCTTTGAGAGGTAGGAGCTCTCGTAGCTTGCCTCAACCCTGATCTCCAGGAGACCGTCCTCAAGGATAGAACCGCTTATGACCCTATCACCGGGCTCTTTAAGTATGGGTTCGGGTTCACCCGTGAGAACCGCCTCCGAGACATAGCCCCTTCCCTTCACAACTACCCCGTCTATGGGTATCAGGTCTCCGGGTCTGCAAACTATGACCTCCCCTTTCATGAGCTCCCGAACGTTCTTCCTTACCTCGTTCCCATCTTCAATGACGGAAACCTCAGAGTGCTGGGCTGTGAGCAGGCTCTTGAGGAGCCTGAGAGCCCTCTTCTTAGCCCTCTCCTCTATGAAACGACCTCCCCTCACGAAGGTCACGAGGAATGTGTTTGTCTCAAAGAAGGGTGTTCCCGGGATAACACCCAAGAGAGCCAGGACGCTGTAAGCGTAAGCACCTGTGGTTCCAAGAGAGACGAGGACGTCCATACCCGCTACCCCGTTTTTTAGAGAGCTGTAGGACCCCCTGTAAAACTTCCAGCCACCAAATACCTGGACGATAGTGGAGAGGAGAAACTGAACGTAAAGACCGTAGGGAATGGGGTAGAACATGAGGAACGTTATGGCGAGAGCTGAAATGCCTGAGAAGATGAGAATATAGACATCCCTCTTACCGCTGTCCTCTTCAAGGACTCTATAGCCGAGCTCCTCTATAGTCCTTGCTATCTCCTCTTCTGAGACCTTGCCCTCGTCAAACTCCACCTTGACCCTCCCCAGCTCAAAGGAAACCTCCACATTCTTTACACCCTCCTTTCTCCTGAGGGCTATCTCTATCGTGCGGGCACAGTTAACACAGGTCATGCCCTCAACTTTCAGAGTACGCCTCATTTAAAAAAGCTTATTTCCTGTTGAGTGTTAAAACAACTCCTTAATTTCACGTTAAAAGTTTCATAATTTCCTCATCCATACCCTCCCTGTTGCCCCTTGTCAGTTCTATAAGGACAGCCCCCTGCATTTTTCTGAGCTCTCTGACGAGCGGGTGAACGTCCCTTATCGGCAGTGTAGCCAAGAGCTTGACCTTTGGGTCGTGGGCGAGCTCCCTGACGAGCTCCCTGAACTCCTTTGAGAAGAGCTCCATCTTGCCGACCTCATCAATAACAACGACCCTGTTCCTTTCTTTCAAAGCCCTTTTGAGCAGAGGGATAACTATTTCCTCAAATCTCTTAACGTTTACACCGTAGGAGCCTACGAGCTTTTTTGAGGTAAATCTCTTGCTCGCAAATAGGGCTTCCTTCCCGTCGGTCGTTACCACCTTAAAGCCCACCCTTCTTCTCGTCTTCCTGTCCCTGACCTCCTCCGTCCAGAAGCCTATGGCCCTGTCCCCGAGCTTTTCCACCACCTTTCTGACAAGGGTCGTCTTGCCGACTCCCGGAGCCCCCGTTATAAAGACCTTCATGGATCCTCCCTGATCCTTTCAAAGACCTCCCTAACCTGCTCCCTCGTTCTCTCAATCCCGTCGGAGTTGTTTATGACGAAGTCAGCGTACTTTACCTTCTCCTCTATGGGCATCTGACTTCTCCACCTTCTCTCAAAGTCCTCCTCCGAGAAGCCCCTTTTCAGTGCCCTCTCTTTACAGACCTCGTAGGGTGCGTAAACCACCACAGTCCTGTCATAGTTTTTGTAGGTTCCCTTCTCTATCAGGAGGCTCGCCTCAACAACGACCACGGAGTCCTCCGGAAGTTCTGAGAAGAGCCTCTCCAGCTCCTCGTAGAGGGCGGTGTGGGTTATCCCCTCAAGAACCCTGAGCTTCTTCCTGTCACTGAAGACAAGGTCTGCGAGCTTCTTCCTGTCTATGCTTCCGTCCTCCGAGAGAATTTCCTCTCCGAACTCTTCAAGAACCTTATGATACACAGGGTGCCCCTTCCTGTAAAAGGAGCGTATAACCTTGTCCGCATCTATGGTGTAGGCTCCCATCTCCCTGAAGATCCCTGCGACGGTGGACTTGCCACAGCCTATGTTTCCCGTTAGGGCCACCTTCTTCATGCTCATATACATTCTCTCACACGGAGTGGGATAAAATAGTCCACCGTGCGCGTTCTGATAACCGGTGCGGCTGGATTCATAGGCTCCCATCTATGCGAGAG
>WGFS01000136.1 GCA_015492115.1 Aquificaceae bacterium | reverse complement strand
CCCAGACCGAGGGTGCAGTCAAGGTAGAGTTTCCCTCCGTTACCCAAAAGGAGCTCTGTGGACTCTTCAAGGAGGACGGGGATGTGCATACTTATAATCTAAAGCTCCTTCTGTGTATATCCGTTATGCCGAACTTCCTTATAAGCTCTCTGTGTTTCTTTGTCGGATAGCCCTTGTGTTTCACGAACTCGTACTCTGGATAGACCTCGTGGAATTTCTCCATTATCCTGTCTCTCAATACCTTCGCAATTACACTCGCGCAGGCACAGGAGAGGCTCCTTTCGTCCCCTTTGACCAGTGGAAGGCAGTTGAACTCCTCCAGCTTCACGTAATCGCTTATGACCACATCAAAGGGGTGCTTCAGGTCTTCGAGAGCCCTCTTCATGGCTAGCTTGGTAGCCTGATAGATGTTTATCCTGTCTATGACCGTGCTGTCGACCACAGCGGTTCCAACAGCGAGGGACTTATCTTTTATAAGTTCGTAGAGCTCCTCCCTCTCCTTACTGCTTAGCTTCTTGGAGTCCCCTTTGAGGAAAGGCTTGGTAAAGGGGGGAAGTATAACAGCGGCGGCTACTACGGGTCCCGCAAGGGGTCCGCGTCCCGCCTCATCAACTCCTGCAACTAAGAGACCCTCTTTCCAGAACCTCTCCTCGTGCTCAGTCATTAGACTCCTGGGGAGTCTCTTCCTGAGCTTTCTCCTCAGCTTCCTGGGCTTTCTGCTCCTCCCTCTGTCTGCGGGCTTCCTCCTTCCTCCTCTGCATAGCCTCGTACTCCCACTTCTTTATCTCTTTGATCTTCCTCTGGGCTACCTTACCCTTGAGCTCTCTGAGGAAGTAGAGCTTTGCCCTCCTGACCTTACCTATCTTCACGATCTCTATCTTCTCTATGTTGGGGCTGTAATAGGGGAATATCCTCTCTATCCCTACACCGTAGGACTCCTTCCTGACCGTGAAGGTCTTGTCCGCTCCCGAACCCCTTATCCTTATCACCACACCCTCAAAGGGCTGTATCCTTTCCCTGTCTCCTTCCTTTATCCTGTAGTGAACCTTTATCGTGTCTCCTACCTTGAAGTTCGGGTACTCCTTCTGAGGCAGGTATCTCTTCTGAACCTTCTCCAGAACGCTGGTCATCTCTTCTCCTCCTGGGATTATGGAATGAATAATTATCCTACAAAGGCAGACCTTTTGCAAGCTCTCGGGCTCTGATAAGATCTCTCTCCATGAAGGAGCTTGCGCTTGTATTCATCGCAATATTCGTGGCGGAGCTTGGAGACAAGACACAGCTCGCCACCCTGTCCTTCGCTACCAAGTACGGCTGGGTAAAGGCTTTTCTGGGCTCAGTCCTCGCGCTCGCGGTAGTCAACCTTGTGGGAGCCTTCCTCGGCGACAGGATAGGTCATCTTCTCCCAACGGAGCTCATTCAGAAGGGGGCAGGGCTTCTCTTCATAGCCTTCGGACTGCTCATACTTGCAGGCAAGCTGTAGCTGTTGACTAAGCGTTTCTGTAAACGTCCTCGGGGGACCTCACATGAACGAGCTTCCCCTCCTGCGGGTACTCTATGACTATGTCCAGGTCTTCACTCTTCTCCAGCTCCCCCGCTGTGGAGAGGAACTCCTCAGCCTGTTCCTCCTGTCCGAGGGCGAGGTTTATCAGACCGAGTAGGAGATACTTCTCGTAAGAGTCAGGAGCGACCAGGAGCCACTTTGTCGCCTCAAGATACTTAAACTCCGTTATGTACCTTACACCAACCCAGAGGGGTTCCCTCCTATCCTTGAGCTCCGCCTTCCTTAGCCTCTTACCCCCTTTGTAAAGCAGTATCCTGAACCTTACTCTCATCTCTAAGTGAATAATAGAACTCCTTGAGTTTACCCACACACTCCTTGAGGTCATCGCAGTTCAGTTCAAAGACAGGCTCACCGAACTGTCTGTACTTCCTGTCGTAGTACTCCTCTATCAGGAACCTTATCACCTCCTCGTGCCTGCCTTCCTCAAAGAGCTCCATAACCTGACTGTACCTCTGAGGACCCAGATACTTCTCTATCCTCTTCACCGCCGAGAGTGCCTCCTCTTCCCATCCCTCTCTCTGTGTGTAGTCGGAAACTATGTTCCGCACCCGTGTCTCAAGGCTCGCCCAAAGCTCCACGTATATACCCCTCTCCTTCTTCCTCCAGAAGGGTTCGGGTATGTACACGTTGCCTATCCTCCTGCTCTCGTCCTCTATGAACACGTATCCCTCACCTACCCTTCTCAGCTCCTCGTAAAGAAGGGCATCAAACTGCTTCTGAGAAACCTTCTCCTCTATACCAACGCTCCCGAACACTGAGCCCCTGTCCTTGGCGAGATCCTCCAGATCTATCACGGGCAGTCCCTCCTCCTTCAGTGCCTGGAGAACCTTGGTCTTGCCCACACCCGTCTTGCCCGTCAGCACCACGAACTCTACACCCTCAAGGAGCCTCCCCATATCCTCCAGTATGAACTGTCTGTAAGCCCTGTACCCACCCTTCAGACGCAGGAGGTCAAGCCCCATCTCGGACATAGCCTTGCACATGCCCTGGCTTCTCATTCCACCGCGCCAGCAGTAAACTACTACGTTGCTGTAACTCTCCTTCAGTTTCTTAAACTTCTCGTAGAACTCCTCAAGCTTCTTTCTGGCGAGCTCCTCACCTATCTCCTTGGCTCTTTCCACGCCCTCGTTCCTGTATATGTAGCCTATGAGCCTTTTCTCCTCGTTCTCAAAGAGGGGAATGTTTACCGCACCGGGTATGTGGAAATCTTCGTACTCCTGGGGGCTCCTTATGTCAACCAGAACCACGTCCTCAAGCCCGAAGAGCTCCCTTGCCTCTATATCCCTGTAGGTCATACTAAATAATATGCCCGAAGTTGTGGAAAATCCCATAGTTGTTTATGAGAGAGGAATATATAGACCTGAGCCCACACGCTTCTGGATTCTGGACAGGGAGTTGAGGGCTGAGATTTCAAGGCTTGAGTCGGAGGGTTTTATAAGAAGACTCTCGGAGGAGATAACCAGAGACGAGGAGGTCTTTGAACTCATGGTAAGACTCCACGAGAGGGAGGTTGAGAAGAGGAGGGAAATTCTCAGAGAGCGCTTTCCAGAGGTCTATGAGGGTGAAGGTAAGTGGGATATGGTGTGCAAGAAGGTTCTCCTTGACCCGGAGGTCGGGATAGGGGGAATAAGGAGGTTCAGGAGCAAACCCTTTAAGGTCAGGTGCCTTCACCTCTGGACAGCCTACCACCTTGGAGACGAGGAGTTCAGAAATCCGGTAGGGGAGTTCGTCCTCTCTAAACTCTGAGCTTCCTGCAGAAGACGAGGTAAGCGGTGTGCCCAACCATAGTGTCCTCAGGTCTGAAGCGCTCCGGGACGGTCTTGTAGTATCTGACGAGTATCTCCATTACCTCCACAGCCCCAAACTGACCCTCAAGGTTCTTGAGAAGTTCAACGACCTGGTTGGCGGTTGGCAGTAAGAAACCAGCGACCGCGCCGTCCTTCAAAGACCTGTGGAGCTTTTCAAGATAGGGCACGGGCTCTCTGACGTCCACGAAGGCACTGTCAAAGGAGCTCTCTTCAACCTTAGCCTGGGCAAAGTCTTCGTTGTGGAGTTTGATGTTCCCTCCCAGACCAAACCTCTCAAGGTTTCTTTTAGCGGTCCTGTAGAACTTCTCAATAGCCTCGTAGGTGTGAACCTCCCCCGCGAGCTGTGATAGAACCGCACAGAGGGCACCGCTCCCCGTCCCGAACTCAAGCACCCTCTTTTCTTTTGAGAGCCCGAGCTTAAAGGCTATGTAGAAGGCGTCTTTGGGATAGATTATCTGGGTCTTCCTCTCAAAACCGAGAACTATGATCTCCTCAAGGGTAGGTCTGAAGACCTCAAACTTTCCGAGCTTGACACCTTCCGGCTTCCCCACCACGTCCGAAAACCTGAGGACGTCCTTCCTGACGCTCAGGGACTGTTTTGGGTCAAGTTTCTTCAGATACCTTTTGTCGTGATACCTTACGAGTATCCAGTCGCCTTCCCGGAACATCAGCCTTTGCTTCCGTAGTGTTTCACCTTCAGGTACTTTTCAACATCAAGAACCTTGAAGATGTCCTTGAAGGGTCTTAGCTGGAACTCCAGCTCCTCTTCCTGCTTCTTCTCGCCGAACTCCTGGGCACCAAGGTCAAGCATGAAGGTCAGAAGGTTAAGAAGCTGTTGTTCCTCGTCCTCCCCTGGGTTTTTGGTCAGGTGGAACTTCCCTTCCGAAAAGGTCAGGAAGGGATACCTGACGGCCTCCCTAAGAACCATGGTGTTCATCTTTGTTGGAGCGTGTTTCATGAATACGCTGAGAACCTCGTTGATCATGAAGAGGTAAACGATCGGCGCTATGTTTGCTATCTTCCTGTAAAAGTAAAGGCTCACGAAGTAAGGTTCTTCAAACCTGAGTGTTGTTGAAGGCTTGAACTTTCCCTCGGACTCAAGGAGGGATATGAGTAATTTCCCCTCTCTGAATACGATGAACCTGTCTCCCTTCTTTTCGGATATGAACAGGAGGGCGTCCTTCTTGTGTTTGCTCAGCCCGAGGAAGAGCTTGCTTATCTCCATGAAGTGGCTACTTACCGTGTCTATCTCCGGGTCGCCAAGGAACCTCATGGCTATGAACTTGACTAT
>WGFS01000135.1 GCA_015492115.1 Aquificaceae bacterium | reverse complement strand
GGGGTTTGCCACGATGGGCTCTACGCCTACCTCTCTGAAGAACTCCATAACCTCCTCGTCCGCAAGGACTGTCTGGGGTCCCAGCTCAAAGGTGTATCCACTCTCGGAGAGGGTCTTTATATTGCCTCCTATCTCATCGTCCTTCTCATAGACCACCACGTTGTAGCCGAGCTTCTTGAGTCTGAAGGCGGTTGATAGCCCGGATATTCCCGAACCTATGACTACCACATCGCGCATGGGGGTATTCTAACCTATGCCAATTCGGGAAAATATGAGCTCGGTATGTTTTAAGTCTCCCAGACCTTGCCGGAGTCCAGAGAAACCTCGCAGTTCGCTAAGCTACCCTTTGAAGGGCACTCCCTTGGTAGGTGAGGAGGGAACCGCATAGGTTCTCTTGGGCATCCTTCCCGCAAGGTATGAGAGCCTTCCCGCGACGGTCGCATACTTCATGGCGACAGCCATCTTTATGGGATCCTTAGCCTCCGCAAGGGCGGTGTTGGTGAGTATCCCGTCAACTCCCAGCTCCATCACGGGCGGAATGTCCGCAGCGCTACCGATCCCTGCGTCCACTATGACCGGGACGGAGACCGCCTCCTTTATGAACATGATGTTGTAGGGGTTCTGGAGTCCCAAGCCTGAACCTATGGGCGCAGCGAGGGGCATAACCGCAGCACAGCCGACCTCCTCAAACTTCCTGGCGTAAATGGGGTCGTCAAAGATGTAGGGAAGGACGATAAAGCCCTCCTTAACGAGGACCTTCGCCGCCTCGTAGGTCTGCTCCATGTCTGGAAGGAGGGTCTTCTGGTCTCCTATGACCTCCAGTTTTATCCAGTTTATTCCCGTCGCCTCCCTTGCGAGCATGGCTGTCTTTATTGCTTCTTCTGCGGTGTAGCAACCTGCGGTGTTGGGGAGTATGAGATACCTGTTGGGGTCTATGTAATCAAGGAGGTTCTCCTTGGTGGGGTCGGTTATGTTCACACGCCTGACAGCGACCGTTATTATCTCCGCACCGGAAGCCTCAAGGACTTCCTTGTTCTCCTGAAAGCTCTTGAACTTACCCGAGCCTATTATGAGCCTTGACTTGAAACGCCTTCCCGCTATCTCAAAGGGGTCGTTCTCAAGGAGTTTCTCGTAGTCGGTCATTCCTTCACCTCCAAATATTTGAGAAGTTTAATTTAGCTCTGCGGTCGTCCAGATCAAAGAGGAACTCTCCTTCCCTTTGGAACTTACCAGCAAGCTCGTATTTTCCGTTTTTAAGCTCGTAAGCCTCTACCTCCTCGGTGTCAGGGTCAACCATTAGGTAGTACTTTACACCCTGCTCTTCGTATATCTGGAACTTGGTTATCCTGTCCTTCTCCCGGGTGGAAGGTGAGAGCACCTCAAAGACAGCCACGGGAGGGAACTCAAGCCTCTTTTTGGAGAAGAGGTCTCTCTCAAGGTCTTCCGAGCAGACTATAAGGTTGTCGGGTTCCAAGACGGTATCCTCGGATACAACCCAGTCTATTGAGATAAGGGATACACACTTTTCACACTCTTCCAACTCCTGAGCTAACAGGCGAGCTATGTTGGTTGATACAAGCTGATGCTTTGGTGTGGGCAAGGGAGACATAGCGTAGGGTATGCCCTCTATGAGCTCCCATCTTCCCTCCCAGTTTTCCCAGTCCTCAAGGGTATAGTGAGGCAGGAGTTTGACCTTCATCAACCGCCACCCACCAGCTGAACTATCTCAACCCTGTCGCCTTCCTTTACCTTGCGTATCTTGTATTCGGACTTGGGGACAACCTCGTCGTTCACAGCGACCGCCAGACCCACCTCTCTGAACTTTACATCCATAAACTCAAGGAGCTCCATTATGGTCAGTTCTCTGTCTACCTTTTTTTCCTCACCGTTAACGGTGATCCTAAACATAAGAAAAATATAATATACTTAACCCTGAGGAGGAGAATAGGTGACACCAGATATAATGCAGGTACCGGAAGTCCCTGAAACACCAAGAGAGTACCCTCTCATGCCACTCAGGGACATAGTTATATTTCCCACCATGGTTCTTCCCCTCTTTGTGGGCAGGAACTTCTCCATAAAGGCTATAGAGGAGGCTTCCAAGAGGGATAAGCTTATATTCCTGACCCTCCAGAAGGAGAAGGACATAGAGGAGCCAAAGGAAGAAGAGATCTACAAGGTGGGTGTGATAGCCCACATAATAAGGGTAGTCCCCATAGAGGAAAGCAGGATAAAGATCCTCGTTCAGGGGATCAAGCGTGGAATTTTGAAAAGGCTTGAACTCAGAGACGACCACTACGTGGCTCTCGTTGAACCCGTTGAGGAAAAGGAGATAGAGGAGAAGGATCTGACCATAGAGGACAAGGCACTGATGAAATCCGTAAAGGAGCTCCTTGACAAGGCTATATCCCTCGGGAAACAGGTCATCCCCGATGTGGTGATGATCATAAGGGAGATTGAAGACCCCGGAAAGCTTGCTGACCTCATAGCGTCAATTCTTGAAATGAAGTCCAAGGAGGCTCAGGAGATACTTGAGACGATAGATCCGAGGGAGAGGCTGAGGAAGGTCCACCAGTTTCTGCTCAACGAGGTGGGTCTTTTGGAGGTAAAACAGCAGATAAGCACCCAGGCGAGGGAGCAGATAGAGAAGGAGCAGAGGGAGTACTTCCTAAGACAGCAACTCAGGGCTATACAGGAAGAGCTGGGAGAGGCTGATGAGAGGAGGGCGGAGATAGAGGAGTACAGGAAGAAGCTTGAGGAACTCCAGCTTGAAGAGTCTATCAAGAAGGAGATAGAGAAACAGATAAAGAGGCTTGAGAGACTTCACCCGGACTCCGCCGAGGCGGGTGTTCTAAGAACATGGCTTGACTGGGTTCTTGAGCTTCCATGGAATAAGAAAACCGAGGACAACTACGACCTTGAGAGGGCAAGGGAGATACTTGACAGAGACCACTACGACCTTGAGAAGGTAAAGGACAGGATAATAGAGTACCTGGCGGTAAGAAAGCTGACAGAGGGCGGGGAGTCAACAGCCCAGATACTCGCCTTCGTCGGACCTCCCGGCGTGGGAAAGACCTCTCTGGGTAAGTCTATCGCCCAGGCGCTCGGGAGGAAGTTTGTGAGGATAGCCCTCGGGGGGATAAGGGATGAAGCTGAGATAAGGGGACACAGGAGAACTTACGTGGGTGCGATGCCAGGCAGGATAATACAGGCTATAAAGCAGGCGGGAACAAAGAACCCCCTTATAATGCTTGACGAGATAGACAAGCTCGCCATGTCCTTCCAGGGAGATCCGGCGGCAGCACTCCTTGAGGTCTTAGACCCGGAGCAGAACAAGAACTTCACAGACCTTTACATAGGGCTCCCCTTTGACCTCTCCGAGGTGATATTCATCTGCACGGGGAACAGGATGGACACCATCCCCACACCTCTCCTTGACAGGATGGAGCTCATACGACTCTCGGGATACTCGGAGGAGGAAAAGCTCTTTATAGCCCAGAGGCACCTCCTTCCGAAGCTCATACCCCTCCATGGGCTGAAAGAAGAGGAAATTCAGTTTGATGATGAAGCGATCCTTGAGATAATAAGGGGGTACACCCGTGAAGCTGGTGTGAGAAACCTTCAGAGACAGATATCCTCTGTTCTCAGGAAGATAGCGGTCAGGAAGCTAAAAGGTCAAGAGGGTCCCTTCAGGATAACCAAGGAGGATGTAAGGAAGCTCCTCGGTGTTCCCAGATACAAGCCCGAAAGAGAGCGTGAACCACTCGTTGGTATAGCGACAGGTCTCGCCTGGACTGAAGTGGGCGGTGAGATCATGTTCATAGAGGCGACAAAGATGAAGGGTAAGGGCGGTCTCCTGCTCACCGGTTCTCTGGGAGACATAATGAAGGAGTCCGCTCAGGCTGCCCTCTCTTACATAAGGTCAAATTCGGAGAGTTACGGCATTGACCCGGATATATTCCCCAACATAGACATTCATATCCATGTCCCTGAGGGTGCGGTTCCCAAGGACGGACCTTCCGCGGGCGTGGCTATAGCGACCGCACTCATATCTCTCCTCACAGACATTCCCGTCAGAATGGACATAGCGATGACCGGGGAGATAACGCTCAGGGGAAGGGTTCTTCCAGTAGGGGGTCTCAAGGAGAAGATACTCGCTGCCAAGAGAGCGGGTATATACGAGGTGATCCTGCCCGAGAAAAACAGGGACGAAGTTCTTGAGGACCTTCCAGAATACGTCAGGGAACAGATGAAACTCCACTTCGTGAACCACCTTGACGAGGTCTTCAGGTTAGCCTTGACCAAGAGCGAGTTTTCAGGGAAAGCTACCTGATAGGCTCTATCTCAACTTCAAAGAGGTCACCCCTGTTTTGAAGAGGAAGGGTACCAGTCCTCCCTGTGATCACGAAGAGTCTGTTGTCTCCAGCCATCAAAACCGACTGTATTGCCTCCTCAAACCTCTTACCCTGAAGCTTTTCCAGCTTTGCTACACCCCTCTCATCAACGAGCACGAGGTAGATCTCCCCTTCGGTAAACTTGGTCACGTCCAGAAACCTGTAAACAGGACTCCTTACATTTCTGATCACACCCAGATAGTCCTTGCCGTCCACCCTTGCGACAAAGTGCCTCACGTTGAAGGTGTACTTATCCTCATCCTCATAAATATCCGGCAGTTCAGCTGTGGTGTAAGAACCGGAGAAGCCCTCCTCAGACAGTAAAAGCTCATCCCCTTTATACACTCTGAGATAGCCATCCTTATCCGTGAAGGCTAAGAGATCTCCAACCATGACAGCGGAATCTATTCTGAAACCAGAGGGTACCTTGAAATCACCCTTCTCAACGAGCTCTTCACCGTTGAACTCAAACCTCTTAACCTCTCCCCACAGGTCTCCAGATTCAAACTTCTGACCTATAAGAGTCTCTTTAGACCTCTTCTTGTCCAGCACCGAGAGTATGTAAGGTATGTTCTTCTTAACTACAACGGGGCTTCCCCCTACCATCTTCACGAGCATAGAGCTTGCAGAGGAACCCGACACCTCGTTCACTATTATGAGGTCGTTACCCTCATCAAGAGGAACACACTGAACTGATACGGGATATCCAGAAGGGAGGCTCATACTGGTGTACTCTGAGACCTCTCCGTTAAGAACTTCGTATATAACGAGCTTGCCCTCGTAGAGAACGGTCAGGTAGCTACGTTCATCTCCAAAGAACCTGCATATATCCGCGGATAGAGGAAGCCCAGGGAAGGTCATAACGAACTTGGCATGGAGTTTGAACTCTTCAGGTCTCTTCTCAACCTTTTTTGCCTGAACAACTACCTTTGGTTTGGGCTTTTTAAAGAAGGCGACAGCGGTTCCCCTGTACTCTACACCGTAACCATCGTCAAACTCCCTTATCACGTAGTCGCAGTCCTCACCCCTTTTTAGAGAACCAACGAGGGAGCTCACCTTGAAGAAGCCCTCATCGCTACCCACAAAGCAGACCCGCCTGTAGTAAAGCTCAACCCTGTTTCCCTTCTCAATTCCCTTATCCTCAAGTATGCGGGCGAAGGAGAACCTGTCCTTCACCTCGCTGACCTCTATCTTCCCGACCTCCTCATTTACCTTCCCCAGAACTTCCTTAGTGACCGGGTGGACTATCTCCTTTCCCTCCTTTATGACTTTGAAGACCTCTCCTTCCCTGACCTTTCCTTTCCCCAGGTCAATTATCACCCTGTCCTCAAGCTTCTCAACCACATACCCTTTTCTGCTGAAGAAGTCTTTGAGTTCTGAAAGCTCTGCGGAGAGGGAGAGTGAAATAGAAACCAGAAGGAAGAAAATGAGCCTCTTCATACCCTGACCTTCTCCATGTTCTCTATTATCCTCCGGGTCATCTCCTCCGTTCCAACCTTCTTACAGCCTTCGGAGTATATGTCCGGCGTCCTGTAACCCTGATCTAAGGTCTCCTCAACAGCCTTCTCTATCAGCTCGCTGGCGGAGTCCATGCCGAAGGAGTACTTGAGCATCATCCCCGCGGAGAGTATGGTCGCTATGGGGTTTGCTATGCCCTGCCCCGCTATGTCCGGTGCGGAGCCGTGGACGGGCTCGTAGAGTGCGTATCTATCTCCCACGCTTGCGGATGGTAGCATACCGAGGCTTCCCACAACCACGCCAGCCTCATCCGAGAGTATATCGCCGAAGATATTGCCCGTGACTATAACGTCAAAGGAGTTGGGTCTCCTCACCAACTGCATTGCACAGTTGTCAACGTAGAGGTGTTCAAGTTCTACGTCAGGGTAGTCCTTGCTCACCTCCTCAACCACATCCCTCCATAGACCGCTCACCTCAAGAACGTTGGACTTGTCCACGCTGGTGAGCCTCTTTCTCCTCTTCCTCGCTATCTCAAAGGACTTGATCACAACCCTCCTTATCTCGTCCTCGGTGTACCTCATGGTGTTCACACCAACCCTCTTGCCGTCCTCCTCAAAGACACCCCTGGGCTCTCCGTAATAGACATCCCCCGTGAGCTCTCTAACCACGAGCATATCTGTCCCGCTGACCACCTCCGGCTTGAGAGGTGAAGCGTCTATCAAGGGTTCCCATACTTTGGCAGGTCTGAGGTTGGCGTAGAGGTCTAACTCCTTCCTTATCTTCAGAAGCCCCTTCTCGGGTCTTTTATCGGTAGGAAGGTTGTCCCACCTGGGTCCCCCAACAGCGCCTAAGAGGACGGCATCGGAGTTCTTGCAGAGCTCAAGGGTCTCGTCGGGAAGGGGTGTTCCCTTTTCATCAATCGCCCTTCCCCCTATGAGTCCCTCCTCGTACTCAAACTCAACTCCGTAGAGTTCCTCTATTTTCCTTAACACCTGAAGGGTCGCTTCAACGATCTCAGGACCAATCCCGTCACCCTTGAGAACCGCTATCTTGAACTTCCGCATGAAGAGTATTATACGGGATAGAGCGGTTAAGCTATAAATTTAATCGTTCGCTTACAAAAATTCCATAACCTCGTCATCCTTGAAAATTCCTGCGGGGTAAGAACTTAATAGAAGGAGGTGAGTGATATGTGTTTCTCCATGGAAGAGTACGAGAGGTTAAAGGCTCTCGTTGAAGAGCGCAAGAGGATAAAGGAAGAGCTGAAG
>WGFS01000134.1 GCA_015492115.1 Aquificaceae bacterium | reverse complement strand
GTTTCCCCAGTGGAGGGAGTTCGTTCTGGACGCCTTCGTGAAGGACGGGTGGTATCTCGCCTCCCACATGAGTGAGGTTATATCAAGGAGGGTGGACAAGCGTCTCGCCGAATACCTTATTCAGAGAGCTAACAGCTCGGGCAGGGTGGTTGCCACCCACGAGGAGATAGCCAAGGACCTGGGGACGGTCAGGGAGGTGGTGACCCGCATACTCAAGAGGTTTGAGTCCCAGGGAGTGCTCAGGGTGGGAAGGGGTGAGATAGTCATCGTGGACACCAACGCCCTCAGAGAATTCCTCTCCTCTGTGACTTAGTTACAGAAAAGAACTCTGGACTGTCTTACCCTTAACTCAAAGGAGGTGGTGCCATGAAGAAGAACATGGGTACTCTTGACAGGATCGTAAGGGTTATCCTTGCGGTTATCTTCATAGCCCTCGCTGTTATGAAGGGGGGCGCCTGGTGGATACTCGGTGCCTTGGGGGTCGTGTTCATACTGACCTCCATAGTGGGCTTCTGTCCCCTTTACGTGCCCCTCGGTATAAAGACTACAAGCGAGGCTTAGAGTAAAATGTTTATGCGGTGAGGGTTGGTATTTCCTTACTCCTTCTGCTCTCGTGCTTTCTCTTTTCTTTCTCTTTAGACCTAAAAGGCGTTTCATACAAGAAGGGGAGGGGGCTCAGGATAGAGCCCCTCAGGAGCACGGTAGGTGGATACATAACAACAGCCTATGAAAAGAGCGAAAGTTACGAGGAGTTCAGCCTTGATGATATAGCCCTTCTGATCTACGGGAGACCCTTTAACAGGGTCCGTTACTTCTTAGAGTTTGAGCTCAACGAATCATACGTTGTATCAAACGGAAAGGAGAGGACGAAGAGGAAGATTGACTTTGAACGACTATACCTTGACCTTGAGCAGAGCGATGCTCTGAAGATAAGGGTCGGCAGGTTCATAACACCAGTTGGTCTCTGGAACCCTATCCATATCAACGTCCTCAAGTGGACTACCTCAGACCCCCTCACCGCGACCGAGTTCTTCCCCAAGTTCACTACAGGCGTTCAGCTCTTTGGGGAGCTTCCTCATGATTTCTCTTACTCCCTCTTTTTTCAGAACAACAACGGCATAAGTGAAAATTACAACAACTTTCTGATAAAGAAGCTCGTGGGCGGGGAGGTGAGGAAGGGCTTATCTGACAGCGCCAAGATCGGTCTGAACGGTGGCTGGTTTGAGATAAAGGAACCAAAGGAAGAACTCACCTTTTTCGGGCTCAACACCATTTACAGAGTTCCAAGGATAGAGCTCTCTGGAGAACTTATGTATGCGATAGAAAAGGAGAAGTACGTACCCGGGAGTACCCTCTGGAGCTACAGGCTCTCCTACTACCTGCAGGGCGTTTACAGGGTGTTCAGAGGAAATTACGCGATCCTGAGGTACGGGCACTTCAAGGACAAGTCCGATGGCAGGGACTACAGGATACTGACATTCGGCTGGAATTACAGACCCGTTTACTACATAGCCTTAAAGGCTGAGTATCAGCTCAGGGAGAAGAGAGAGCTTAGCAGGTTTTTGGCTTCCTTTTCGTGGATGTTTTAGGCATGGTGTTGGCGCTGGGGATTTTGCTCGCTTTCTGGTGGACGTTCGCAGTGTGGGGAGGGGATATAGTGTTCGTTGTGAGCAAGGATGTTAAGGTAGAAAATCTGTCCAGGAAGGAGCTCAGGAAGATCCTTCTGAGGGAGAAGGACTTTATAGATGGGCACCCTGCGGTGCCGGTCAACCTTCCGCCGGACAATCCCCTCCGCAAGGAGGTTGAGGAGAAGATACTGAACATGGACGAGGAGGAGCTCCAGCTCTTCTGGAACAGGAAGTACTTAAACGGTATAGACCCTCCCCTCGTCTTCGCCTCTCAGACAGCAGTCAAGGCTTTTGTCAAGAGGATAAAGGGAGCCATAGGCTACATAGACGAATCTCAGTTGGACAAAGACCTTAAAGTGATCTTCAGATTGAAGAGATGAAGTTGAAGTCAAGCTTCAGGTTCAAGGTAACCCTCGCCTTTCTGCTTGCGGGGATACTTCCCTACCTGCTCTTCTCCTTCTTCTCCGTGTTCAACATGGAAGGGATACTGAGGGAGAACGTAGAGGAAAGGCTAAGCTCCGAAACCTCCTTTCTCCTCCATGAGATAACGGAGAGCGTTCACTCTCTGAAAGAACAGCTCTCAAGGTGGGCTAAGCTCCAGATAATGGACGACATTCTTGTAGGGGACGTGGACAAGAGGATATCAAGGTTCCTCTCCCGAGTGCATAAGGAGATAGGTTTCAAAGGCTACATACTCTGCCTGGACGAGAGAGGAAAAGTGGTCGCCTCATCGCCTCCTGAAGTGGAAGGGATATCTACCCAATTTCAGGGAAGGGTTCATACAGGAAAGTTCCTTGTTCTGAAGGCTCCTATCTACGCCTCCTTCAGAAAGGATATGAGGATAGGTCAGCTCGTGCTCCTCTTCTCCTTTGAGAACTTCCGCGCCATGCTCCCCAAGGGAAAGGGCAGAAGAGGGGCCCTCGTAAATAGAAACCTGAAAGTTTCCATCTCTTCCTTTGCGGGGGATCTTCCCGATGTAGATAAGGCGGAAGGCTTCCTTGATCTTGGAAGCTACCTCTTCTACTACAGGAGGTTTGATGATAAGGTTATGGGCAGGGGATGGGTTCTCTTCCTTGGGGCGGACAGGGATGAGGTCTTCGCCCCTCTGAAGAGCATGTTCTTCCTCATGGCGGGTTCCGCCGGGGTCGGGGCTTTCCTGATCGTTTTCACATCCCTCTTCCTCTCCTCAAGGACGCTGAGACCTCTGGAGATTATAGCGAGCACAGCCCAGTACATAACCAGAACGAGGGACTACGGGAAGAGGGTTCCCGTAAGGGGTGAGGACGAACTCGCCATGCTCTCTTCCGCCTTCAACAGCATGCTTGACGAGATCCAGAAAGCTCTGAGGGAGATAGAGGAGGAAAACATAAGGAGACTCAGACTCTTTAAGAAGCTCGTGGAGATGTTCTCCATAATCCTCCAGCAGGAGGATGAAGGGAAGCTCCTCAAGGTCGCTGTCAGAGAGCTAAGAGACTTCCTCGGCGTGGGGGTAAGTCTAACAGGCGAGCGGAAGGATCTCAGCTACGAGGTGGAGGCGGAAGTCTTCGAGGAGGGAACCCTTAAAAAGAAGGCGATCGGTTTCCTATCCTTTGACCTCAGGAGTCCCTCTCCCGAGATGGAAGAGTTCCTCAGTTCCGTAGCCAAGCTCATCTCCTTCCAAATAAGCAGGCTGAACATGCTCAGGTTTCAGAGCTACCTGAGGGAGCGAGCTGAGTCCGCTTCACAGGCAAAGTCCATGTTCATAGCCAACATGTCCCACGAACTCAGAACTCCCCTGAACGCCATAATAGGCTTCGCCCAGTATCTTCAAACGGATCCGAGCCTAAATGATACCCACAAAGAGATAGCAAGGAACATAGAGGTGTCCGGCAGGCACCTGCTCGCGATAATAAACGACATACTTGACTTCTCAAAGGCAGAGGCTGGAAAGCTCAGAGTATCAAAGGAAAGGATCAATCTCCGTGAGATCGTGGGTGAGGTTGAGGTAATGATAGGACCCTCCGCAAGGGAGAAGGGGCTTGAGCTTGAGATAGACAAACCCGACATAGAGCTTGAGACCGACCCCAAGCTCCTGAAGCAGATCCTCATAAACCTCCTCTCCAACGCGGTGAAGTACACTGAGAGAGGGAGCGTAAAGCTGAAGATAGAGAAAGAGGACTCAGAGCTGAAGTTCAGGGTGATGGACACGGGTATAGGGATCCCCAAGGAGGCTCAGGAGAGGATATTTGAGGTTTTTGAACAGCTTGACAACCCCCTCCAGAAGAAGTACAAGGGAACGGGGCTCGGTCTCGCCCTGACGAAGAGGCTCGTTGAGCTTCTTGGTGGCAGGATAGGGGTCTTCTCCGAGGGAGAGGGGAAGGGTTCGGAGTTCTGGTTTACCCTGCGGGTTGGCTAATCCTTTATCTCCTCGTATATCTCCTCAAGCTCTCTGTGAATCCTCTCAAAAGTGCTCAGAACCTCCGGGTCAAAGTGTTCAGGTTTAGTCTTCCCGTCTCCATGTAGGATTATCCTGTAAGCTTCCTCGTGGGTCAGGGGTGGTTTGTAGGGTCTCTTACTTCTCAGGGCATCATAAACGTCAGCCACGCTCACTATCCTTGCGGAGATGGGGATCTCCTCCCCTTTCAAAGCCTGCGGGTACCCCGTTCCGTCCCACCTTTCGTGGTGGCACAGGGCTATATCTCTCGCCATCTGTATGACGGTAGCCTTTGAGCCTTCAAGTATCCGTGCACCTATAAGGGTGTGCTGTTTCATAACCTCCCACTCTTCTGGAGTTAGAGAGCCTTCTTTGAGAAGAATACTCTCGGGGATTCCCACCTTGCCTACGTCGTGCATCGGAGAGGCGTAGAATATCTTCTCAGCGAAGTCCCTGTCCATCCCCATGGAGAGGGCTATCTCCCTGCAGTAATGGGCTATCCTCTTTATGTGGTTTCCGGTCTCCGGATCTTTGTACTCTGCGGTTTTGGAAAGCCTGTACAGGGTGTCTATGTAAGACTCTCTCAGCTCTTCCGTCTTCCTCCTCACCTCCCTCTCAAGCTCCTCGCTGTAGTTCTTCAAGAGGTCGTTGTACCTCTTTATCTTGATCGTGTTCCTCAATCGCAGGCGTAGCTCCTCCATATCTATGGGTTTGGTGAGGAAGTCGTCCGCTCCAGCCTCTATGCCCTTTAGCCTGTCCTCCCTCGCATCCAGGGCTGTGACCATTATCACGGGGATGAACTCCGTCTGGGGATCGCTCTTGAGGGTCTTCGTAGCTGTAAATCCATCCATCCGGGGCATCATGGCGTCCATGAGGATCACATCAGGTCGCTCTTCTTTGAC
>WGFS01000133.1 GCA_015492115.1 Aquificaceae bacterium | reverse complement strand
GGCTGGCCTCTCACGATCATAATGACCCCGGACAGAAAGCCCTTCTTTGCGGGGACTTACTTTCCCAAGGAGAGCATGTACGGAAGACCCGGACTCAGGGAGATACTCCTGAGAGTATCCGAGCTCTGGAAGACCGAACGACAGAAGGTTATAACCGCCTCCGAGCAGGTGGTCTCCGCCTTAGCCCAGAGTGAGGAAGAGAGCTATATGGGTGATAAGCTGGACGAGTCCGTTCTACACAAGGGGTTTGCTGAGCTCTACCACACCTACGACGAGGTTCACGGTGGCTTCGGGAACGCTCCCAAGTTCCCCATACCTCACAACCTGATCTTCCTGCTCAGATACCACAGGAGAACCGGGAACGACAGATCCCTTGAGATGGTCAAACACACCCTGAAGAGGATGAGACTTGGAGGTGTATGGGACCACGTTGGCTTTGGGTTCCACAGGTACTCAACCGACAGGGAGTGGTTACTCCCCCACTTTGAGAAGATGCTCTACGATAACGCCCTCCTGATGTTCACCTACTCCGAAGCCTATCAGGCTACAGGAGATGAGTTCTTCGCCCAGGTGGTTGAGGAGATAGCGGAGTACCTGAGGAGGGAGATGCTCTCGCCCGAGGGTACCTTCTACTCTGCGGAGGATGCGGACAGCGAAGGCGAGGAGGGTAAGTTCTATACCTGGACTCTTGAGGAGCTCAGAGAGGTTTTGAGTGAGGAGGAGCTCTCCATCGCGGTCAGGGTATTCGGTATAGAGGAGGAGGGAAACTTCCTTGAGGAGGCGACACGAAGGAAGATAGGAAGGAATATCCTTTACATGAGGAAAGGCATAGGGGAGTATGCCAAAGAGCTCGGTTACGAGCCCGACGTTTTGAAACAGAAGGTTGAGGAGATAAGGAGCAAACTCTTCAAGAGGAGGGAGAGGAGGGTAAGACCCCTCAGGGACGAGAAGATCCTCACAGACTGGAACGGTCTTGCCATAGCGGGTTTTGCGAAGGCTGGGATAGCCCTTGGGAGGAAGGACTTTGTAGAGACAGCGGTAGGTGTGGCGGACTTCATACTGAAGAATATGTTTGACGGGGAGGGAAGACTCCTACACAGGTTCAAGGAGGGTTCAGCTGGCATACCAGCCTTTCTGGAGGACTACGCCTACCTCGTCTGGGGGCTGACGGAGCTGTATCAGGCCACCTTTGAGACGGAGTACCTTGAGAAGGCAAAGGAGCTTACGGACTTTGCCCTTGAACACTTCTGGGATAGGGAGAATCTCGGCTTCTTCCAGACTCCCGACTACGGTGAGAAGGTTCTGGTCAGGAAAAAGGAGATCTACGACGGAGCGACGCCCTCTGGGAACTCTGTTATGGCATACAACCTCGTCCGGCTCGGGAGACTCCTATCCATTCCAGACTACGAGAAAAGAGCTGACCAGATTCTTAGAGCCTTCTCTCAGGTGATAGCTTCCTTCCCTTCCGCACATACCTTTTCACTGATCGCCCTTGACCTGCTCGTAAACGGTGGCTTTGAAGTGGTCGCGGTGGGCGATAGAAAGCTGGCAACAGATCAACTGCTTGAGCTTGAAAGGGAGTTCCTGCCCGAAGGGTTGTTTGCGATCAAAGATGAGAAGCTTGAGAAACTCAGTGAGCCTGTTAAGAAGCCCAGAGGCACGGAGGGAGAGGTCACTTACTATCTGTGCAGGAACTTCACCTGTGAGGCACCTACCACAAGGATAGAGGAGATAAAGGAGAGGCTAATACCTGAGGAGAGCGGAACCCCAGGTTAAACCACCGCCCATGGCGGTCATCAGAACAAGGTCTCCCCTCTTGAGCCTGCCCTGTTCTATGGCTTCGTGGAGAGCTATAGGTATAGATGCAGCGGAGGTGTTGCCGTACCTGTCTATGTTCACGTAAACCCTCTCCCTCGGTATGCCGAGCTTCTCCGCGAGGGCGTTTATTATCCTAACGTTAGCCTGATGGGGGATGACAAGGGCTACCTCTTCGGGGGAGACACCCGCGGTGTTTAGAACCTCCCTGCACGCCTCCTCCATGTTCCTCACCGCGACCTTGAATAGCTCCCTTCCCTTCATTTTTATGTAACCGCACTTGTCCGCGTAGAGGATGTCCCACAGACCACCCTCCGAGTACATCTTTGAAGCCAAGAGGTCGCTCTCGTCCTCCGAACGTCCAAGAACCACAGCGCCAGCCCCGTCACCGAAGAGGACGCAGGTGCTCCTGTCAGACCAGTCCACTATCTCTGAGAGCTTCTCAACCCCGACCACCAGTATCCTCTCAGCCTTCCCGGACTTCAGGAGACCGTCGGAGACCTCAAGGGCGTAAAGGAAACCGCTACACGCCGCGGACAGGTCAAAGGCGTAGCCCTTCTTCACGCCGAGCTCAGCCTGGAGCAGACAGCCCGTTGAGGGAAACTTCTTCTCGGGAGTGAGGGTCGCGAGGACTACAACGTCTATGTCCTCCGGCTGGAGTCCGGAGTTTCTGAGCGCCTGAAGGGATGCGGAACGAGCCATCTCAACGACGCTCTCCTCCTTTGCAATCCTGCGCTCCTTTATCCCTGTGCGCGTGGTTATCCACTCGTCTGAGGTATCCACGAGCTTCTCAAGGTCAAAGTTGGTTAGAACGTTCTCCGGAAGGTATATTCCTGTGCCGAGTATCTTCGTTCCCATTCAGACCCTCACTTCCTCGGGAATCAGTTTCTTTATATTATCAACGAGCTTCTTGTTGAAGTCATGGGACAGGAACTCTCCGGCGACCTTTATCGCGTTCTTTATAGCCTTTGCATTTGCCTTCCCGTGGGTTATTATCACGGGCTTCTTTGCACCGAGGAGGGGTATCCCTCCGTACTCAGTGAAGTCCGCCTTCTTCTTGAACCTGTTGAGCGCTGGAAGTAGTAGGAACGCTCCAAGACGAGCCAGGACGCTCTTCTTTATCTCCTCCTTAATCATCTGAACTATGGCGAGTCCAAGGCTCTCGCTCGCCTTCAGGATTATATTTCCCACGAAGCCATCGCAGACTATGACGTCAAAGGTGCCAGCGTATATGTCCCTCCCCTCCGCATTCCCGAGGAAGTTGAGCCCCGTCTGCTTGAGGAGGGGATAGGTATCCTTCACGAGCTCGTTTCCCTTTCCCTCCTCCTCACCTATGCTGAGAAGACCAACCCTCGGGTTTTCAAGTCCGAGGATCTCCTGAGCGTAGGTGTGTCCGATGACTGCGAACTGAACGAGGTGCCTCGGCTTTGAGTCAACGTTGGCACCCACATCTATGAGAACGGTCTTTCCCTTTGGGTTGGGGAGGGCAACTCCTATGGCAGGTCTCTCTACCTCTTCCTCAGCACCGACTATGAACTTTCCAACCGCCAGAACCGCTCCCGTGTTACCTGCGGATATGAGACCTTCCGCCCTACCTTCTCTGACGAGCCTGGCTCCCACGTAGAGGGAAGAGTTCTTCTTCTTCAGAACGCTTGAGGGAGGTTCATGAAAATCAACGTTCTCCGGTGCGTGGACTACTTCAAGGAGAGGGTTGTCAAGCTCCCCAGCCTTCCTGAGAATATTCTCTATCTTTTCACCGTCTCCGACAAGAAAGACCTTGTAGCCGAACTCCCTGACCGCTAAGATTCCGCCCCTGACTATCTCTAAGGGTGCGTAGTCTCCACCGTTGCAGTCAAGGGCAAAGCTGTAATGTTCCATCAGTCAACGCTGATAACTTCCCTTCCCTTGTAGTGTCCGCAGTAGGGACAGACCCTGTGGGGAAGTATCCTCTCTCCACAGTTGGGACACTCACTAAGGGAGGGAATTCTTCTCCTGAACTTGTTGAAGAAGTTCTGAGATCTTCTCTGATTCCTTCTCCACTTTGAAGTCTTTGCCTTTGGAACAGCCATTACGAACCTCCTATCCGGTGAGCAGGTCTTTTAGTATAGCAAATCTGGGGTCTGTGTGGTGCTC
>WGFS01000132.1 GCA_015492115.1 Aquificaceae bacterium | reverse complement strand
GTCTGGGCTTCCTTCCAGAGATACTCAACCCCGTAGGGGTTTGATGCAACCTTGAGGGCGAGGATCTTTCCCCTGTACCTGCCCCTCACCCCCCTGACCTTGTAAACCACCCCGAAGTCACCACGCCCTATTACACCGAGAACCTCATAGTAGCCGAGTATGAGGTCTCCTTCCTTAAATCGGGGGGTAAGCTCTTCCATTACAGGGTTATAAGTTAGTTCACAACGGGGAGGTTGTATCTCTTTAAAACCTCCCTGAGCCTCTGTTCGTTCTCGGGCTTCATCTCACACATGGGTAGTCTGAACTCCTTCTCACACATACCGAGTAGCCAGCAGGCTGTCTTCACAGGTATGGGGTTGGTCTCTACGAAGAGAACCTTGAATAGTTCATGGAGCTGGTAGTGGAGTTCCCTCGCCTTGTCAAACCTTCCTTCCTTCGCGAACTCGGTGAGAGCCTTTACCTCCTTGGGAACTATGTTGTTGGCGACGGAGATAACCCCCTTTGCACCCAGAGCCATCATGGGGAGGGTCAGGGAATCGTCACCCGAGAGTATGGAAAAGTTCTCCCCAAGCCTCCTGTATAGCTCGGATATCCTGTCCATGTTGGGTGTTGACTCCTTGGAGCCCACTATGTTCGGGTAGTCGGAAACGAGCCTGTATATGGTGTCAACCGCTATCTCAACCCCCGTTCTGGAGGGAATGTTGTAGAGGATTATGGGTATGTCAACCTCCTCGGCGACGGTCGCGAAGTGCCTGTAAAGTCCTTCCTGGGTAGGCTTGTTGTAGTAAGGAACAACGAGCAGGGCAGCGTCAGCCCCCACCTCCTTTGCGTGGGCGGTCAGGTGAACAGCCTCGTGGGTCGCGTTGGCTCCCGTTCCCGCGATTATCTTTATCCTACCGCTGGCGTGCTTCACAGCGAACTCAACGACCTTGTCGTGCTCCTCAAAGGTAAGGGTTGGAGACTCCCCGGTAGTTCCGCAGACGAGCACAGCGTCGGTTCCGTTGTCAACGTGAAAGTCTATGAGTTTTCCTAAGGCTTCAAAGTCAACCTCTCCTTCCCTGAAGGGTGTTATCAGTGCAACTATTGAGCCTTCAAACATGGGAATAATTTTAACCCACCCGCTGATAAAATAGAGGACGATGAAGGAGATAAGGGGCAAACAGCTCTCCCTCCTCATAAAGGAGGACGATATTAGGAGAAGGGTGAAGGAGCTCGCCCGTGAGGTAGAGGTGGAGTTCAGGGACTCGCAGGACTTCCTTGTAGTGGGTCTGTTGAAGGGAGCATTCGTATTCATGGCGGATCTGATCAGGGAGATAGACCTTCCCCTGAGGGTGGACTTCCTCTGGGTGTCCAGCTACGGACAGAGCATGGAGAGCTCTGGAAACATAAAGATAGTTAAAGACCTTGATACGGACGTAGAGGGTAAGGACGTCCTTCTCGTGGACGACATACTTGACACAGGTCTTACCCTAAAGGAGATCTACGACTTCCTGCTCATGAAGAACCCTAAGAGGTTGAAAACCTGCGTCTTTCTGGACAAGAAGGGCAGGAGAGAGGTTGAGTTCAACGCTGATTACGTTGGGTTTGAGGTGCCCAACAGGTTCCTCGTTGGCTACGGTCTTGACTGGGGAGAGCTGGGCAGAAACCTCCCGGGAGTGTATGCGGTAGAGGATTAGAAGGTTACCACCAGGTTCTTCCCCCTGTGTTTTGCTGTGTACATAGCCCTGTCAGCCCTGCTCAGCAGGCTCTCCACCCAATCCCCTTCCCTGTAAGCTGTGACACCGACGCTTACGCTCACATCACTGACCGGCTTCTTACTGAAGAACTTCAAGACCTCAACCCTCAGCTTCTCCGCAACCACAACCCCGCCCTCCAGCTCCGTTTCGGGCATGATCACGAGGAACTCCTCTCCTCCCCACCTTGAGTACATATCCGTGTCTCTCAGGCTCCTCTTCAGCACGGTGGATATACCCACAAGAACCTCGTCCCCTGCCTGATGTCCGTAGGTGTCGTTTATGCTCTTGAAGTTATCTATATCAGCCATAAGAACGCAGAAGCTTTTACCGTATCTCTCAGCCTTCCTGAGCTGTTCTTTCAGGAGGGATAGCATCTTGCGTCGGTTGTACAGCCCGGTCAGCTCATCCCTCTCGGCGAGCTTTTCAAGCTTAGTGTTAGCATCCTTCAGCTCCTTAGTTATCGTGTTCACGAGGGACACGAGTGCCCTGAATCGGACAAGCTCCTTATCGGGTTTCTTGTGGATATCGTAGTCTTCCTCTTTCCTCGCGCTCTCACCTTCTGAAAGAGACACCGCTGTGAAGGTGTAGTTCATGAACCTGTTTCTGCCCTCGTAGTTGTAAAACTCCCCGTAGGTCAGGAAGCCCGATGTGGGTGCCACGTTCTGAAGGTACTTGCTCTCAACCTCCACCTCCTTACCCATCAGATACTTCCTCGCGAGGCACGTGTACACAAAAATACTCTCGGAGGGATTGAGCCTGAAGGTGTTCAGGTTTCTTGATGCGGAGTCAAGCATAACCCCGGTGTCCCATATACTGAACCTCACCCTCTCACCTTGCCTTATGTCCCCTGTGTAGAGCATGGAGCGGTCCTCCGCCACTCCAAGGCACGCCCTTGCCAGGAGGACTCCGTCCCTCTCAAGAACCAGGGGGAACTCTATGGCTAAGTGGGGCAGGAGCTCCCCTGCGGACGTGCCGAGGTACTCCCTGTAAAGGTCAACCACAGGCTTCCCCTCTATCTCGTATATCCTGTTTCCTTCAGCCCGGGTGACCTCCATCTCCCTGCCCACGGGCACCCAGCCAAGGTTGTAGTGGGTGTTAACATGTAGTCTGTCCGTATTTATGGAAGCTCCGACGATCCCCCTGTCCGTGAGCTCCTCTGAGGTAAATACGTAGGTTCCTTTGAAGGCGAAGTTGTCACCCGCGAGCCCTCCCACCACAGGGACTGACCCAAATTCCTCGTTCACCGCATCAAGAACATCGTCCCCGTTGGTATAGAGCCCGTCCGCAAAGAGAAAGAGCAGTTTCGTGTTCTCATCTCTCAGGGTCTCGGACACCTCTCTCCCAGCTTGCACAGATACAGGGTTGGAGGACAGGGCTGTCCTCACCTCAGCCCTCTCAAAGGATGTAAAGGAGAGAACGGTTGTGTTCTCATACACCCTTCCGTTGAATATCTCACCACCTGTGGTTGTCCCTATGACCCCCACCTTCTGGAAGAGGGATCTCAGCTCCGACTGCACCTTCTCTATATGCTCTCTCTCGGGAACTCCCGTGAATACCTGAATCAACAGGCGGGAGGAGTCCTCTATGCCCTTTTCCTCCACAAACCTTTTTATGTCTCCCTCTCTCCTATACAATAGGTTATGAGTTCTCATTACTTGAATTTAATCCCCGGAGGAAAAGATGAAAGTGGTAATACTGGAAGGCTTCGGAGGAGTGGAGAATCTTAAGTTTGTAAAGGACTTCCCTGAACCAGAGCCCAAGGCTGACGAAGTTCTGGTAAGGGTCAAGGCTGTCGCACTCAATCATCTTGACATATGGGTCAGGATGGGTGCCCTTGCGGTGAAACCGGAGCTTCCCCACATACTCGGCTCTGACGTCAGCGGTGTGGTGGAGAGGGT
>WGFS01000131.1 GCA_015492115.1 Aquificaceae bacterium | reverse complement strand
TCTACGTCTCCCTCGATCATCCGAACCTCATAGTGGTGGACAAGGAGAACGGGGGAAAGGCGGACGCCCTCAACTGCGGTATAAACGTCTGCAGTTATCCCCTCTTCTGCTGTATAGATGCGGACTCCATCCTCGAGGAGGAGGCCCTGCTGAGGGCCTCGAGGCTCTTCGTGGAAGACAGGAGGGTGATAGCCACGGGAGGTGTTGTGAGGGCCCTAAACGGGTGCGTGGTCAGGCACGGGAGGGTTGTTGAGATAAGAGCTCCAAAGAAGTGGGTTGAGGTCTTTCAGGTTATAGAATACGTGAGGGGCTTCCTCACGGGGAGGACCGCCTGGAACATCTTCAACAGCCTCCTGATAATATCGGGGGCCTTCGGGATCTTCAGGAAGGACGCTGCCATCGCTGTGGGAGGCTACAGGCACACGGTCGGGGAGGACATGGACCTGGTGGTGAGGATGCACAAGCATTTCGGCGAGAGGAAGATCCCCTACAGGATAGTCTTCATGCCCGATCCCATATGCTGGACTCAGGTTCCCTCCGATCTCAAATCCCTCCTTCGGCAGAGGAACAGGTGGCACAGGGGTCTGATAGACAGCCTCCTCTACAGCAAGGAGATGTTCTTCAATCCCAAGTTCGGCTGGGTGGGATTATTCGGCTATCCCTACTTCGTCTTCGTGGAGGCTCTTGGCCCCTTCGTGGAGTTCCTCGGATACTTGGGGGTGGTCCTCTTCTACCTCTTCGGGATGCTCAGCAGGGACTTTGCCCTCCTCTTCTTCCTCGTCGCCTTCGGCTGGGGGGTTTTAATAAGCTGGGGCTCTATCCTTCTTGACAACCTCCTCTTCAGGAGATACGGGTCCCTGAGGGACATTCTAAAGCTCATACTCTTCAGCGTCTTCGAGATATTCGGATACAGACAGCTGATAGTGATGGAGAGGTTCGTGGCAACTTTCCAGTTCTGGAAAAGGGTGTGGGGAAAACCGAAAAGAAAGAAGATAGAGGAGACGCATGCTCAGAGCCCTGCTCGATAGCCTGCTCCACATAACTCTCAGGAGCATATTCGCCCTTGTGGCCTTCCTGGCCTTGCTCCTGATCTTCATCTCCTTCACGGACTTTCCAAGATACGAGAGGTATCTCCTCCCCCTACAGCTTCTCAAGGCGGAGCCCCAGAAGGTCAGCAAAAACCTCTGGGTCGGGAGTTATCTCAAAGACGAGAAGATGCTCAGGTTCCTGAAAGAAAACAGGATAAAGGTGGTCATCTCCCTCCTCGACAGGGACATGTATCACGAGAGACAGCTCCTTGAGTACGAGAGGAGGCTTTTGAGAAGAAGGGGCTTTACCTTCATCTCCGTTCCCCTCAAGCCCTTCGTTAAGGACCAAAAGGGTCTCAAGAGGCTCAGGTATTATCTGAGGCGCTACAGGAGAAGCGGGGTTTACGTCCACAGCTATCTCGGAAGGATCCGAATCAGATACGTTAAGGAGGTTCTAAATGCTGGGAAAGGTTCTTAGGCTACTCTTCATAGCGGTCTTCATCGGTTACCTCTTCTCGATGGCCTCGGTCTACTTCAGCTACATAGAGCCCTACCTCTTTCCCCTTAGGATGATCCAGGGCGAGGCCCGCTACGTGACCGAGAACATAATAATCGGCCCCTATCCCCACAGAAAGGATCTTGAGAAGCTCGTTAAGGTGAACGACGTCAAGGTGATCATATCCCTCCTCAATCCCTCCCTTCCCTTTGAGAAGAGCCTTCTTGAGAAGGAGAAAAAACTCGTAAGGGAGTTCGGGCTTGCCTTCTACAGCGTTCCCCTCTCCTTCCTGAACCTCGACTCTCCCGAGAACTACAGGAAGCTGGAGCTTATAAGGAATATTGTGGAGAGGCATAAGAACGAGAAGGTTTACATCCACTGCTACCTGGGAAGGCACAGGGTGGGCTTCGTGGCAGAAAGGCTCCTGGGGATGGCAAGGTGAGGTTCCTGATAATTCTTCTGGTCCTTATTGCAGGATGCTCTCAGAAGCTCAGGGCCGTGAACTACATAGACATAGTCCCCTCCGAAAGGGGGTTAAGCATCTCCTACCACCGGGAAAATCCCCTTGCTGGAGAGAAGAAGCCTGTAAAGTTTACACCTCCCGAGTGCTCCGAGGGTAAGGGTTTTGTTGCCCTCTGGATCTGGGACCTAAGGAGGCTCGAGGGAAGGTGGGAAGATTTCGTCTCCGCTGTAAAGAGCTTGGGAGTGAAAAGGGTTTACCTCCAGCTGAGCAGGAGGCTGAAAAAGGAGCACATTGATAGGATAAAGGATCTGGGGCTGGAGGTCTACCTCCTCGACGGGGGCAGGGACGGACTGAACTTCCCCGTATCTTACGTTAAGAAGTTTCCAGCGGACGGCTTTCAGGTGGACATAGAGCCCTACCAGAATCCAGACTTCAACCTGAGAAGGGGATGGTATGCGAGGAGGCTCCTGAAGGAGATCCGAAGGATAAAGAGAGAGATCGGAAGCGTAAAGCTCTCTGTGGTTGTCCCCTTCTGGTATGAGAAGGTTCCCGTCGGGAACAGGAGCCTCATAGAGCTTATCTTCGGGGAGGCGGACGAGCTGGTGGTGATGGCATACAGGAAAAGCCTCTCAGAGGCTCTCAGGCTGAGCGGGGAGGAGATAGTTCTGGGGAAAAAATTCGGAAAGCCCGTTTTAATAGGCCTTGAGGTAAATCCCCAGAGAGATGAAAAGCACTACGTCTATAAAGTGGGCGAGAGGTTTCTGGAGCTTGTGGGAACCTACGAGGTAAAAGGGGAGCGTCTCACCTTTCCTAAGGAGAGGGTTGGGAAGCTTAAAAACCTCGTGTGCGGGGGTGTGAAGGGCTTCGTGATTCACAGCTTCGAGGCTCTGTAAAAAGCAAGAGAGGGTCCGTTTTATAATTGCAGTGGGATGTCGGATGTGAGGAGGATTATAATACATGAGCTTGCTAACAAGGTTTCTGCTCTCAGGAGCGCTGCTGAGGCTGATCCGGACTGTTTTGACAGGGATATGCTTCTCACCATAGACAGCATAGACCTGCTTCTGAAATACCTTCTCGACACAGAACTAATCGAAAGGTTAAGAAGGAGTGAGAAGAGGGAGGTTAAACTCGGGAAGGTTCTCAAAGACGTAATTTCCGAGTTGGATCTTATGGCGGACCTCAGGGAGGTCAATGTGGAGATAGAGAGTTGTGATCTTAAGCTACTTACGAACGAGTTCGTCCTAAGAAGGATAATCTACAACCTTCTCCACAACGCAGTTAAGTTCTCTCCAAAGGGAGGAACCGTAAAGATAGTATGTGATGCTGACGAGAAAGGGGTTGAACTTCGCATAATCAACGATGTAGTAGAAGACAAGGAGAGACTTAAGGGAACGGGCTTCGGTGTTAGCTTAACTAAAGAGCTGGCTACTTGGCTCGGTGCTCAGCTGGAAGTCAAGAACAGGGGAAATACCTTCGAGGCGGTGCTCAAGATCTCTCAAAATTAAACTTGCCTAAGTGCCTGAGACACCACAAAATTATTACTATGGGTAAAAAGTACTTCATAAAGACCTTCGGTTGTCAGATGAACTTCAACGACTCCGAGAGGATAAGGGGGATACTGAGAACCCTCGGATACGAACCCACCGAGAACTGGGAGGAGGCTGACCTGATACTCCTCAACACCTGCACCATAAGAGAGAAGCCCGACCAGAAGGTCCTCTCCCACATAGGGGAGTATAAGAAGATAAAGGAAAAGAACCCCAGCGCCCTTATAGCGGTCTCGGGCTGTCTGGCACAGAGGGCTGGCTGGGAGCTCGTTCAGAAGGCACCCGCGGTGGACATAATGTTCTCTTCCTTCAACATGCACCAGCTCCCGGAGCTCATAAATCAGGCTCAGGCTGGTTACAAGGCTGTCGCCATACTTGAGAACCCTCCCGAGGACGAGGATGCGGTCTGGGACTTCCCCACCGAAAGGGACAATCCTTACTGTGCCTATGTAACCATAATCAAAGGCTGTGACAAGAACTGCACCTACTGCGTGGTTCCCAAAACGAGAGGAAAAGAGCGCTCAAGGTCTCTTGACAGCATTCTGGATGAGGTTAGAAGGCTCGTTGATGACGGTGTTAAAGAGATACACCTTCTCGGGCAGAACGTCACCGCGTGGGGAAAGGACTTTGAAAGACCCGTTCCCTTCTCAGAGCTCCTCTACGAGGTGTCCAGGATAGAGGGCGTGGAGAGGATAAGGTTCACCACGGGTCACCCAATAGATCTCACCGACAATACCATCTCAGCCATGGCTGACATACCACAGGTCTGCAACGCCCTTCACCTTCCCTTCCAGGCGGGTTCGAACAGGATACTTGAGCTCATGGACAGGAAGTACACCAAGGAGTTTTACCTTGAGAGGATAGGGCGTTTAAAGTCCGCCATCCCGGATATAGCCCTCTCCACGGACGTCATAGTAGGCTTCCCGACAGAGACCGACGAGGACTTTGAGCACACTCTTGACGTTCTCAGACAGGTTGAGTTTGAGCAGGTCTTCTCCTTCAAGTTCTCTCCAAGACCGGGCACCCCGGCGATGGGTATGGAGGGACAGGTTCCTGACGATGTTAAGACCGAACGAATGAGCAGACTCCTTGAGCTTCAGAAGGCTATAATGGGCAAGCTCTCCAAGAGGTACGAAGGAACCGTACAGGAAGTCCTTGTTGAAGAAGAGAAGGGGGAGGGCACCTTCATAGGCAGAACTACCACAAACAAATGGGCTACCTTGAAAGGGGGGAGAGACCTCCTCGGAAAGATCGTGAAGGTTAGGGTTGAGAGGGCTACGCCCTTCAATCTTGAGTGTGAGCTTTTGGAGGTGGTGAGATGATAGAGATGATGGTTCATGGTGTTACCCTTGATCCTGTATCCCAGATGCCCATAGTAGTTCTGAAGGCAAGGGAAGACGAGGAAACGATACTGCCCATATGGATAGGAGCCTTTGAGGCTAACGGGATAGCCATGAAACTGCAGGATGTTGAACCTCCCAGACCGATGACCTACGACCTTCTGAAGACAGTGATCACAGAAATGGGAGGTACTGTTGAGAGAATTGTGATAAACGACCTGAAGGACAGCACCTACTATGCTGAAATTCACATAGTTCAGGGAAACAATACCCTTGTGATAGACTCACGACCGAGCGATGCCATAAACGTAGCTCTAAGGTTTGGAGCTCCCATATTCGTGGCTGAAGAGGTTCTGGAGAAGTCACGGGTTCCCGAGCCAGAGGAGGACGAGGAAAAGCAACAGCTCAGGGAATGGCTTGAAAACATAAGACCCGAAGACTTTGAGATAGGGGGTGAACAGAGCTAAAAACACTTTCCACAGAAGCTCTCTATCGGACACTCTCCGCATTTCGGTCTCTGAGGTGTGCATATCCTCTGCCCGAAGGCGACCAGGAGCCTGTTTATAACTATCCAGTACTCCTTCGGAAGAATCTTCATGAGTTCCCTCTCCGTTTGCTCAGGGGTCTTGGTCTTTATCAGACACCAGCGGTTGGTTATCCTATGGACGTGGGTATCAACGCATATAGCGGGTATGTTATACCCGTCCGCGAGGACAAGATTTGCAACCTTCCTGCCAACGCCTGGCAGTTTAAGAAGTTCCTCCCTCGTCTTTGGAACCTTACCCCCGAAGTCTCTTATGAGGACCTCTGCGAGCTTCTTCAAGTGCTTAGCCTTGTTCCTGTAAAAGCCCACCGGATATATGAGTTCTTCAAGCTCCTTTAAAGGGAGGTTGATTATATCCTCAGGACTCTTTACCTTCTTAAAGAACCTCTCACACACCTTCGCTGTGGTCTCGTCCCTCGTCCTCGTGGAGAGGAGGGCACATACAAGAACCCTGAAAGGGTCGTGAGTATGCTGTGCCACAAGGGTTACCACGGGAGCTGACCATCTTTCATAGTGTTCCTTCAAAATCTCTATAACCCTGGGTATGTCCGACCTCTTCATGGAGGAAGATTTTAAGATATCTCAGAGGACTCTACCTCTAAGAACGCTCATAGAGACGGTGTTGGAAAGGTTCCAATATACAATATTATCAATGAGAGGAATTGATGTCTTGGTCTTTGACGCTTACGGTACACTCTTTGATGTAAATTCTATAAGCCAGGCGGTGGAAGCTGTCTTCCCCGGCAAGGGAACTACACTGAGCAAGTTGTGGCGTACCAAGCAGATAGAGTATACATGGCTTCTTAGTCTGATGGGCAGATATCTTAACTTTGAAGAAGTTACACGTAGAGCTCTTAGATACACTGCGAAGGCTATGCGTGTTGATTTAAACGCAGAAATAGAGAGAGAACTTCTTTCCGCTTACAACCATTTAAAGCCCTTTCCAGAGACGGTTGAGGCTCTTACCACTTTGTATAAGCGTTATCCTCTTGCTATCCTCTCCAATGGGACAACTCATATGCTTGAGGCTGTTACATCCCATTCTGGTATCCGCAACTTATTTCAATTAATTCTGAGTGTGGATTCTGTCCGTATATACAAACCGAGTCCCCGTGTTTACTCTCTTGTAATGGAAGCATTTGATGTTGATAGGCGATCTGTTGGTTTTGTTTCTTCCAACGCCTGGGACATTGCCGGAGCTAAGGCTTTCGGGTTCAGTACGTTTTGGATAAACCGTGCTGGTCAAACTGAGGAAGCCCTGGATTTAAATGCGGACTTCATATTAACGGATTTACGAGATCTTGAAAGACTTTTAAGAAGTAAAACCTGAGAACAAGCCGTTATACGTCCCTCACCTTCTCCATGTCAGGGGCTCAAATACTTGATTAAAAGACCATCTTGTCATAAAATACCATAAGGAGGTGAGGTTCCATGCTGGGGACAGTAGAAGAAAGGAAAAGTGGTAAACTCCAGCAGTCCCCCATAGATATCAGAGAAACAAAGGAGGTAGAGCTCCCTGATTTAAGAGTTAATTACAACACTACAGATCTCAGAATTGTTAACAATGGACATACTTTAGAGGTTATTTACGATCCCGGTAGTTATCTGATCTATGAAGACAGGGTATATGAGCTGATCCAGTTCCATTTTCATACGCCAAGTGAACATCTAATAAAGGGTAGATCCTTTCCTATGGAAATACATATAGTTCACAAAGGTGAAGACGGAGAATTACTTGTAGTAGGTATAATGATGAAAGAAGGCAAGCCTAATGAACTTCTTGAAGAATTATGGAGGGTCTTGCCATTAAAGGATGGAAAAGAAAAATTTAGAGAGGATGTAAAAATAAACGCTACCGATCTTTTCCCCTCAAATAAGGATTATTATACCTATACCGGTTCTCTCACAACTCCACCCTATACTGAAGGGGTAAGATGGATAGTCATGAAAACTCCAACCGAAATTTCTAAAGAGCAGGTAAATAAGTTCAGGAGTTTATTTGGTGAAAATGCAAGGGATGTTCAGCCTCTGTACAGCATCGTATTAGAGAAAAAGAACTCAGATAGTTGAATCTGGTTGTCAGGTTTACGCTCAATTCCAGCGAACCACGGTAGATCAGGCTACCTGACCCATCTTCCTCGCTATCTCAACCAGACGGGCGATCCTCTTTTCCGTTGGAGGGTGTGTAGAAAAGAGCTCCATCAAGCTATCACCCTTAAGAGGGTTCTCTATGAAGAGATGGGCGGTTCCTTCGTTAACCTTTTCTGGGATGCGGGTAACATAGTTGTGGATCTTCTCCAGCGCCTTGGCGAGTGCCAGAGGACAACCGCATATGTAGGCTCCCGTCTCATCGGCGAGGTACTCCCTTGAACGAGATATGGCCATCTGGATTATCGCAGCGATGATCGGAGTGATTATTATCAGGAGTATGCTACCCATGAGGGATAGGGGGTTGTTGTCCTCATCGTCCCTTCCCCAACCGAATATAAGAGCCCACTGGAGCCAGTTTACTAACATGGATATGGCACCCGCTATGGTCGCAGCTATGGACGCGACAAGAACATCCCTGTTCTTTATATGAGAGAGTTCGTGGGCGAGAACGCCCTTCAGCTCCTCCTCGTCAAGGATATCAAGTATTCCCCTCGTCACCGCAACTGCGGAGTGCCCCGGACCCCTTCCCGTTGCAAAGGCGTTGGGCTGTTCCATGGGAACCAGGTAAATTCTGGGTTTGGGAATGTTTGCCCTTCTGGAGAGCTCCTCAACTATCCTGTGAAGCCAGGGAGCCTCCTCGTAGCTTATCTCCTTGGCTCCGTACATGGACAGGACTATCTTGTCAGAGAACCAGTAAGACATGAAGTTCATAACAGCAGCTATCATGAAGGCTATGACAACACCTGTCTGTCCACCTATGAGATGCCCTATGAAGAGCAGGATTCCCGTAAGCAGTCCGAGGAGCACAGCTGTCCTCAGCATATATGCCATATTCAACTACCTCCTTGGGTGGTTGTAATTTGCTTCAGGTGGATTTATATTTATCCTACGACTGATTGAAAGTCAAGAGGGAATGACAAGCAGAGTAGCCTTAGAAGAGAAGATAGACCTCGGAAGATACGACGAAAGGTTCTACGCCATCGTAGGAAGGGGTGACGAGAACATAAAGTACTTCTCCAAGGTCTTTGATGTCCGTATAGTTCCCCGTGGCACCGAGCTGATAATCAAGGGGGAGGACGAGAAGGTAAGGAAGTTCGTGTCCTTTCTCAAGGCTGTGATGCTCAGGCTTGAAAGGGAGAGACTGACCGCCAGAGAGGTAAGAGAGTACGCCAAGGACTTCCTTGAGAAGGCGGAGGGTCATGAGAACATACCGGAGGAGGAAGAGGAGATAATCCTCGTGACCCACAGAAGAAGGGCGATAGTGCCCAAGACAAACACCCAGAAGAGGTACGTTAAAGCTATAAAGGACAACGATGTGATCTTCGGTGTGGGTCCTGCGGGGACGGGGAAGACATACCTCGCTATGGCGATGGCTCTCGCCCATCTGAAGGAGCAGAAGGTAAACAAGATAATCCTCACCAGACCCGCTGTTGAGGCAGGAGAGAAACTCGGGTTCCTTCCGGGAACAATAGCGGAGAAGGTTGACCCCTACCTAAGACCCCTCTACGATGCCCTCTACGACATGGTTGATTACGACAAAGCTATGTACATGCTGGAGAGAAACATAATTGAGATAGCCCCCTTAGCCTTCATGAGGGGTAGAACGCTGAACGATGCCTTCATAATACTGGACGAGGCTCAGAACGCTACCAAGGAACAGATGAAGATGTTCCTGACCCGTATAGGGTTTGGGTCTAAGGTTGTCGTGACGGGAGACATAACCCAGATAGACCTGCCCAAGAAGGAGCACTCGGGACTCGTTGAGGCTCTCAGGGTTCTGGAGGGTGTTCCGGGGATAGAGTTCGTATGGTTCTCCCAGGACGATGTGGTAAGGCACCCCATAGTCGCGAGGATAATTGAGGCTTACGAAACCCATGAACGAAGTTCAGATAAAGCTGAGGAAGAGGAAGCTCAGGAAGGACTGGCTCAGGGAGAGGGCTGAGAAAATTCTCAATATCCTCGGTGTTAAGAACGCGGAGCTGAGCATACTCATAACGGGCGATGAAGAGATAAGGGGGCTGAACAGAACTTATCGCAGTAAGGACAGACCCACTGATGTCCTCTCTTTCCCCGATGGCGATGTGGTTGAGGGAAGGCTCATACTCGGTGACATCGTAATATCCCTTGAGACAGCCCAAAGGCAGGCAAAAGAGCTGGGGCACAGCCTTGAGGAGGAGGTTGAGAGATTGCTCACCCACGGTGTGATCCACCTTCTCGGATACGACCACGAGCTCGGTGGGGAGAAGGAGCTCAAATTCAGGAGCCTTGAGGAGAGAGTTCATGCTGAGCTCAGAGGAAGCTAAAGAGCTTGTCCTTATTGGAAGGAATGCTGTTCTGAGTGTCTTTGAAGGGAAAGAGCTTTTAGTCCCCGACAG
>WGFS01000130.1 GCA_015492115.1 Aquificaceae bacterium | reverse complement strand
GTTGACTCCAAGAACTTTTTAAAGTACAGAGATGAAGGGACAGCGAGGTATCAGCTTGCCTCCTCAAACATAATAGTTCTGAACAAGACAGACCTCGTGGACGAGGATACCCTCAGGAGGATGGAGGAATGGGTTAGAGATATAAAGGAGAACTATAAACTTGAGAACATGTTCTCTCAGGAGGATAAGAAGAACGTGTATCGGATATACAGGGCTGTTAAGGGAGTGGTTCCACCGGAGGTATTTACAGGGACGGGAAACCCCATAGAGCTGAAGGAGAACATTCACCTCCATACCCACGAGGACATGGGACAGAGGGTGATTGAGTTTGAAAGGGAGCCTTCATACGAAGAACTCATGGAACTCCTTTCCAACCTGCCAGAGAACGTTTACAGGGCAAAGGGTATAGTTAAGCTGAGGGACTACCCCTACCCTGTTTTTGTCCACTACGTCTTCGGTGACGTTGACATGGGCATGCCCGCTCAGGATTACGAGGGGAAGTCCTTTATAGTCCTGATAGGAAAAGGACTTCAGGATATAATATCCCTATGAATAGATGGGGAAAGGTTCTAAGGGCCCTCTGCGAGACCGCAGATTCGGAAGGGGTTGAACTCTTTATTCTTGAAGCCGACGCTGAGCTGAACTGGTTCGGGGTAGATCTGAAAGAGCTGTGCTCAGAGGATAACTACACGAAGAGCGATGCCCAGCTTTATAAGGAGATCAAGGGCAGAGTTTCGGATAAGGTCACTCCTGGCGAGTTCATAGCCTACCTCAGCCCGATAAACTTCCAGGTTGATATCTACGAGTCCGAGCGCAGAAGGTTCGCAAGCTCAACAACCTCAAGACCCTTCTCTGTAACGAGGGACGGCTTCAGAGTTGGTTTCTTCAAGGACAGGGACTCGGCTGTTGACTTCTTCCTCAAGGTCGCCAGAAGGCTGAAGGAGGAAGGGCTCACCCTTCATCTCTTTTATTGAGCCTGCGCTTCTCTCTTCTCCTCTCCTTATAGACCTCCTGCCTGCACTCCCTTATTATCTTCTTGTACTTGTAGTAAACGCTCGGGACGTTTATTGGGAGCTTGTAATACCTCTCAAGGACGAGCATTATGTCCTCGGTGGTCATGTACTTGTGATTTCTTATGAGGCTTTTGATGTATTTGGTTATTCTCGTTTCTTTCATTGTTTGAAGGACGGGGGCGAACGCCCCCGTGGGTTTAACCTATGTAGTCCCCTAGAGCTTCGTATGCCTTCATAGCCTTCTCAAACCTTGCGTTCACCACATCCCAGTTGAGGTTCTTGAGAACTGCGTCCACGTAGGGAGGTCTCTTGTTCTTGTAGTCCACGTAGTAGGCGTGCTCGTAAGTGTCTATGACTATTATGGGAATGAATCCGTGGAAGTTATAGACGTTGTGGGCGTCCAGCCCGTTCACCACCAGCCTGCCGGAGAAGAGGTCAAGTCCGAGGACAGCCCAGCCCCTGAAGGCGACCGCACACGCCTTTAGCTCGTTGGTGCAGGCGTCCCAACCGCCGAGGTCTTCCTCCACTTTCTTCTTGAAGGCTTCAGAGGGTTCGCCCTTTGCCCCGAGGTGTCCGAAGTAGAGCTCGTGGAGGACTACACCCATGTAGTTGAAGGTCTCCTCTACCTTGAGCTCCCTGTACTCGGAGTAGTTCTGGTTCGCCTTGCTCCTGTCCGAGAAGTTCTGGTCTGCGAGCTTCTCCTGTATCTCGTTGTACTTGCCCACGTATCCCTTGTAGTGGGCTTCAAAGTGTGGCTCAATCTGCTCGTTGGATATGCCATCAAGGTTCTGGGGTTTAAGATGGTCTCTTGCCTGAAGTTTATGAACTCCCATAGCTAACCTCCTTTTATGGGTTTTTCACTGATTATAACACCCCAACCCTTCAACACCTTTATGACGCTTAGCATATAAGCTTTACGAATACCGCTATGTTACGATCTTTAGGGGACATGGGGAGAGCGCTCATCGTTTTGCTTTTGTTGGGTGTTGTCTTTGCTCAGGATAAGAGGCTCATATTCGGAGGGGTCTTCAGCGGTGCCCCCGAAGACTACCTATACAACATAGAGGTCGTTAGCGGAAAACTGCTTGAGAGAACCTGTATATGCTCTGTAAAGCTTGAGAAAAGCATAAGGAAGTGTGTGGGTATGTGCGTGAGCAAGTTTGAGGGAGATGTGAAGAGAAGGATGCCCTCCGTATGCAGGAAAAATCCCAACCCTGCAAAGGTTATGGTTTACGGAGCTGGAGACCTGAAGGTCTCTTACTTCAGGGACGAAGCCCTTCTTAAGAGGGAGAGCACCTTTGCCAGATACGATATAAGCGTAGTAACGGTTTACGGCACAGGTTTCTGCGCTATATTGAAGACCAGCTCTGAATAGACCATGCGCATATCTGACCTCGGCGAGTTCGGTTTGATAAAGAGGCTAAAGGATATACTCGGCTCAACCTCAATAGGGGACGACTGCGCCCACGTTAGGCTCGGTGAATACAACTTGCTCCTCACAACAGACCTTATGCTTGAGGGAGTTCACTTCCTGAGGAGGTATCCCCCTGAGTCTGTCGGGTGGAAGTCCCTCTCCGTAAACGTGAGCGATGTTGTCGGAAACGGAGGTGAGCCAAGGTGGGCTCTCGTCTCCCTCATGCTACCAGACATGGAAGTTTCCTATGTGGAGAGGCTCTACATTGGAATCAAGAGAGCCTGTGAGTTCTACGGGTGTGATGTTGTTGGAGGGAATGTGGCGAAGTCTGACAGGCTGGGTATAGACCTGTTCCTGGTGGGAACGAGCGACAGACCCGTTGGCAGGAGAGGGGCAAAGCCCGGGGACAGCCTCTTCGTTTCGGGAACCCTCGGGGACTCAAGGGCTGGTCTTGAGCTCCTCCTAATGGAAAGGGAAGACTACGAGGACTTTGAGCTCGCTCTCATAGAGAGACACCTCAGACCTACAGCGAGGATAGACTACGTGAAACATATACAGAAGTACGCAAACGCAAGCATGGACATAAGCGACGGTCTCGTTGCGGACGCCGGGCACCTTTCCGAGAGGAGCGGGGTAAGGATAGACATAGACAGCTCAAGGCTCCCCCTCTCAAAGGAACTGATAAGGTTCTGTGAAAAGTATGAGAAAGACCCGAAGGACTATGCCCTCTACGGAGGGGAGGACTACCAGCTCCTATTTACCCATCCCAGGGAGAGGTGGAACCCCTTCATGGACATGAGCGAGATAGGTGAGGTGTCCGAGGGGAAGGGTGTGTTCGTGGACGGTAAGCCGGCTGAAGGGGGATACAGGCACTTCTGATAGAATCTTATCTGTATGCATAGGGGACTTGCGGGTATAGTTCTTAAACTTTACGACCTTGCCTACATAGAGAGGTGGAACGACCACCCGAAACCCTTTCACATAACAGAGCTTGATAAGCAGGCTCACAAGTCAGCCATAGCCTATGTGGTGGGCAGGTTTGAGGAGGGTTTGAGGGGGGTTCAGCTTGACTGGTCTTACCTTATAGAAGGGCTTTTGTTTGAAGCGATACAGAGGGCTATCCTGACAGACATAAAGCCCCAGGTTTTCCACAGGCTACTCAAGGAGCGCTCAAGGGAGATGAACGAGTTCGTGCTGAGGAAGGTAGGGGGATACCTGAAGGACTTTGACGAGGGACTTTACGAGAGGTTCTCTCTGTACTCCGAAGACGACCGCAGACTGGAGAGAAGGATAATAAAGGCGTCCCACTTCCTCGCAACCTACTGGGAGTTTCAGATGATATACTCGGTCGGGATAAGGTTTTACGGCATTGAGAGGGTTAAGGAGGAGATAGAGGACACCATAGAGGACTTCTTTGACCTCGTTGCGGTTGAGAGGATATACCTTAAGAAGAAGACCTTTAACTTCATAGACCTAGTGGGACAGCTAAGGTTCCAGAAGAGATGGATCCTTTCACCGAGGATACCCCTAACAACCGTCCTCGGACACATGTTCATAGTCGCGAGCCTCTCCTACCTCCTATCCCTTAAGCTCAACGCGTGTGCGAGGAGAAGGTTTCTGAACTTCTTCACGGGACTCTTCCACGACCTCCCTGAGGTCACAACGAGGGATGTTATAGCCCCCGTGAAGAGGGAGGCAGGTATAGCAGACATACTGAAGAAGTACGAGAGGGAGCAGGTTGAGAGGGTCATACTCCCCCTGCTTCCAGAGTTTCTCAGGGATGAGTTCTGCTATATGCTCGGCTTCCTTGGAGGGGATGAGTTTTCAAACAGGGTGCTTGATGAGGGTGAAGTAAGGGAGGTAGAGGGCATAACAGAAGAGCTCAACAGGGACGACCTCTCACCAATTGATGGATCCCTCGTGAAGAGCTGTGATAACCTGGGTGCGTACGTTGAGGCTCTCCTCTCCCTCCACCACGGCGTCCGTTCAAAGCACCTTGAGAGCGCGGTGGGAGGTATAGGTAGCGAGCTCAAAGAGAGGACTTACGGAAGCATAGATTTTGGAAGCATAGTCCATGAGATAGAGAATGTGTTAGGGGAAGATTGATGGCTTCTTTCCTGGAGAAAGTTCTTGAGGTCAAGAGAAGGGAGATAAAGAGAGACCCGGAGTATGTAAAGAAGCTGGAAGAGATGATAAAGGGTAGGGACAGGGTCTACGACTTTCCCTCCTCTCTAAAGAACTGCAGAACCAAGATAATAGCTGAGGTTAAGAAGGCTTCCCCTTCTCTTGGACAGATAAGGGAGGTTGACCCTGCTGAACAGGCAAAGCTGTACGAGTCCGCAGGTGCGACCGCCATATCCGTTCTCACCGACAGGGAGTTCTTCAACGGCTCTCTGGAAGACCTGAAGAGGGTTAGGAAGGTTGTGTCTCTTCCCGTACTGAGGAAGGACTTCATCATTGACAGGATTCAGGTTCTTGAGGCGAAGGCTTACGGTGCTGACACCCTACTGCTTATAATCAGGATACTCTCTCCCAAAAAGCTAAAGGAGCTTATCTCCTTCTCCAGGGAGCTCGGGCTTGAGCCCCTCGTTGAGGTATTCTCTCTGGAGGAGGCAAGGGTAGCCCTGGATGCAGGAGCCCAGATACTTGGCATAAACAACAGGGACCTTGATATCCTGAAGACGGACATAAACCTGACGAGAGATCTCGCCCCAAAGATAAAGGAACTCGGTGCGAAGTTCGTTGTCGCGGAGAGCGGTATAGAGACGAGGGAGCAGATAGAGGAGTTCATGGGGTACGGAGTTGATGCCTTCTTGATCGGTACCTCCCTTATGAAG
>WGFS01000129.1 GCA_015492115.1 Aquificaceae bacterium | reverse complement strand
TAATGGAAAGACCCGTTGAGCTGGTGAAGGGTGTGACTATAGACGTAGAGTATCCTGCCAACGCGGAGATAGTGATAGAGGGATACGTTGAACCCTCGGAGGAGCTTGTTGATGAGGGACCCTTCGGTGACCATACAGGCTACTACACACCCGTTGATAAATACCCCCAGATGCACGTAACCGCCATAGTGAGGAGGAAAAACCCGATCTATCTTCACACCATTGTGGGGATACCTCCCCAGGAGGACAAGTACCTTGGCTGGGCTACCGAGAGGATATTCCTGCCTCTTATCAAGTTCAACCTGCCCGAGGTGGTGGACTACCATCTACCCGCAGAAGGGTGTTTCCACAACTTCTGCTTCGTTTCTATCAGGAAGAGATTTCCCGGGCACGCCTACAAGGTCGCCTACGCTCTGCTCGGTCTTGGTCTCATGTCCCTCGAAAAGCACATAGTTGTCTTTGACGACTGGATAAACGTTCAGGACATAGGGGAGGTTCTATGGGCATGGGGCAACAACGTGGACCCCACGAGGGACGTTCAGATACTCAAGGGTCCCATAGACGTTCTTGACCACGCCACCAACGAGGTGGGCTTTGGGGGGAAGATGGTGATAGACGCCACTACCAAGTGGAAGGAGGAAGGCTACACCCGGGAGTGGCCCGAGGTTATAAGAATGGACGAGGAAGTAAAGAGTAAGATAGACGAGATCTGGGGTAGGCTGGGGATAGAGTGATTATACTTGACGGGATAATACTATAAAGCATAAATTAATTATGCTATGGAGTATAACAATCCTTTCTTCTTCGGAGGTGTGGTTGAAGAAGAAGACTTCTGCGATAGGGAGGAGGAGCTTAACTCCCTTGAGAAGGACGCACTTTCGGGCATGAATGTTCTTCTATACGCTCCCAGAAGGTTCGGGAAGACCTCTCTCCTGCTTGCGCTACTTAAAAGGCTCAAAGGAAAAGGTGTGAGGGGTGTTTACATAGACCTTTTCCCTGTCTCCTCGGAGGAGGAGTTTTTGAACCTTTACTTCGGGGCGGTGGTGTCCTCCTTAGAGGGGAGTGTGGAGAGGGCTATCCGCACTATAAAAGAAACCCTCAGCTTTAAGCCTTCCTTCAGCGTGAACGTTGACTCGGAGGGGAGAACCAGTTTCAGGTTGGAATTCAGCAGAGCACAGAAGGACAAAACCTTTGAGGAGGTTATTGACCTGCCATTTAGATACGCTGAGGAAAGCGATAAAAGGGTGTGCGTGGTGCTGGACGAGTTTCAAGAGATATACAGGCTCGGGCTTGAGGCGAAACTCAGGAGCATGGTTCAGAAGCACTCAAGGAGGGTCTCCTACCTTTTCTCGGGAAGCAGGAAATCCATACTTGAGAGGATGTTTTCAGACAGAAGAGAGCCATTTTACAGGTCTGTTAAGAAGGTGTCCCTGAACCCTATAGAGGAAAGGAACTGGATACCCTTCATAGGGGAAAGGTTTGAAAGAACCGGAAAGAGCATACCCGTTGAGTTAATAGAGGAAGGTGTAAAACTCTTAGAGGGTCACCCTCAGGGAGTTCAGGAGTTCTTCCACTTCCTCTGGGAAGAGACCGATAAGGTTGTGGACAGAGGTTCCTTTCTCAAAGCGATGGACAAGCTCCTTGAAGCGGAGAAGGATACCTTCTGGTTCATGTGGGAGGAGCTCACCAATATCCAGAGGAAGGTGCTTAAGCTGATAGCCTATACGGACGGGGTGGAGGTATACAGACGCGAGAACTTGGAGAGGTTTTCCCTGAATGCCAACTCAGTCCAGAAGGCGGTAAGGTCGCTGATAGAAAAGGACGTGATTGAACGTAAGGGTAAGAAGCTTGTATTTCAGAACCCTATCGTGAAGCTCTGGTTGAGAAGGGAGCTCAACCTTTCAGCGTTCCCATAGGCTTCAACCTCGCTACCACCTTGGCTATGCCAAGGTCGTTTATGACCCTCACCACTTCGGAGACGTCCTTGTAAGCCTGAGGTATCTCCTCCATTATCGTTCCTTTACCCCTCGCCACGACCGTGAGACCAGCTATCACCTTCTCAAGACCCTGCTCCTTGACGAACTTCTTAGCCTTCCTTCTGGACATGACCCTTCCCGCCCCGTGGCAGGCTGTCCCGAAGCTCTTCTCCATTGACCCGGGCTGTCCGGCAAGTAAGTAAGATGCCCTTCCCATGTCCCCGGGGATTATTACAGGCTGACCAACTTCCCTGTAGGCGGGGGGAACTTCAGGGTTGAAGGGAGGGAATGCTCTCGTCGCCCCCTTCCTGTGGACGACCACCTTCTTAAGTTTGTTCCCCACTTTGTGCTCCTCCACCTTGGCTATGTTGTGGGCGTGGTCGTATACAAGCCTGTATCCGAACTCCTCCCAGGAGAGACCAAGGAACCTCCTGATCGTGTTGGCGGTCTTGAAGCCGAGGATCTGCCTGTTGGCGAAGGCGTAGTTGGCGGACGCACACATCGCCTTGAAGTAGTCCTGCCCCTCGTTGGAGAGGAAGGGCATACAGGCGAGCTGTGGATCGGGCAGTTCTATCCCGTACTTGGGAAGGACCTTCACCGCCACCTTCAGATAGTCTGTGCATACCTGATGACCGAAGCCCCTTGAACCCGAATGAACCATTATGGTAACCTGCCCCTCGTGAAGCCCTATCTTCTGGGCTACCTCCTCGTCGTATATCTCCTCCACGAACTGAACCTCAACGAAGTGGTTTCCTGAGCCTACCGTCCCGAGTTCATCCGAGCCCCTCTCGTATGCCTCAGGGGAAGCCTTGTCCGGGTCCGCGTCGGAAAGTGCACCGAAGCTCTCTATGTGCTCCAAATCTTCCTCAAAACCGTATCCGTGCTCTACAGCCCACCTGGCGCCTTTTACTAAGACCTCCTCCATGCTTGAGCGCGAGAGCTTTATATCACCTGTAGAGCCCACCCCCGCGGGAACGTTCCTCAAAACCTCCTGCATTATCTCCTTTATCCTGTCCGCCAAGTCCTTTGAGTGG
>WGFS01000128.1 GCA_015492115.1 Aquificaceae bacterium | reverse complement strand
CATAGGTTCCGGGGGAGATTACGCAAGGTCTTCAGCCCTCGCCCTCTACAGGAACACCGACCTCAGCGCTGAGGAGATAGTGAGAAAGTCCTTAGAGATAGCCTCAGAGATATGCGTCTACACTAACTCGGAGTTCGTGATTGAGAAGCTTTAACGAGGATGTCATATGTTATCTCAAGCACAGCCTCCACCATACTGGTTTGCTCAGAGTTTTAATACTTCGGTGCTGATGTTCAGTATAAGGTGAGCCCAGTTCCTTTCAAGGAAGTCCCTTAATCTATCAAGCGTCTCCTGAACGAAGGACACCTCACCCCCTACGACCGCTATACCGAGACTGCTCCTCTGCCATAGATCGTGGTTGTCTATCTCGGATACGGACACGTTGAAGCTCCTCCTGAGCCTGTCCTTTATGGACTTTATCTCCTTACGCTTGCCTTTAAGAGACCCCGAATCGGGTATGTAGAGCTCAAGTATAAGTACCCCTACTACCATCTCCTGCTCTTGAAGAAATCTCTGAGTAATTTAGCACATCCCTCGTCGGGCTCGTAAACCCATCTGACCCTGTGGTTCAACCTGTCGTCATCAAGCAGGTTGTATAGGCTCATCACACCGCCGTGCTTCTCGTCCACAGCTCCAAAGACCACCTCTCTCACCCTGAAGAGAACGAGGGCGTAGGCACACATTATGCAGGGCTCCAGAGTAACGTAAACACTACATTCGGTTAACCTCCAGTCCCCCAGCTTCTGAGACGCTTCCCTGAGCGCCAGGAGCTCTGCGTGAGCTGACGCATCTTTGAGGCTCTCCGTAAGGTTGTGAGCACGGGAAATTACTTCACCCTCCCTGACGACAACGCACCCTACGGGAACCTCTCCGAGAGAGTACGCCCTCTCAGCTTCCTTCAGAGCTTCCTTCAGAAACGCCTCTCTCATCTATCTCCACCTTGAGGGGGTTTTTAAACCACACGTCCCTCTGGGGGAAAGGTATCTCTATACCTTCCTTCTTTAGCTCCTTCCACGCTCTGAAGTAAAGTTCACTCCTTAGGGATCTCATCCTCCAGAACTTCCTTATGTCCACCCAAACGAGGAGGTAGAATATGAGTGCACTATCCCCCATCTCGTAGAACCATACCTTGGGCGGAGGTTCTTTCAGGACGAGGGGGCTCTCCCTGGCAACCCTGAGAAGTATCTCCCTTACCTTATCCGGGTCTGAAGAGTAAGAGACCCCAAAGGGTATCCGCACCCTTATGTAGGGGTCTGAAAGGGAGTAGTTCACTATCCTACCTGATATGAACTCCGAGTTTGGAATGGCGACCTCAACGTTGTCGTTCGTCCTTATCACCGTTGTAAGGATGCTTATGTTAACGACCTTACCGAATATGGTATCGCTCTTCCTTCCTATGGCGTAACCCGCACTCCCCTCTATCTCAACCAGATCCCCCACCTTTATGTTCTTGCTGAGCAGGAGTATGAAACCGCTCACGTAGTTGTTGAATATAGTCTGAAGCCCAAACCCGAGACCTATTCCAAGAGCTCCCGCGAGGGGAACCATCACCTTCCACGTTATACCGAGCTGTATCAGGGCTATTGTGAAGGCTAAAAGCACACCAACGTTTGACACGAGCGCCCTGAAGGAACCAGCCTCAATCTCCCTTTCCTTTCCCATGTAGTAGGCATAGACAAGGTTCTTGAGGAATACCGTGAGCGTCCAGAGGAGAACGAACACGTAAATGCTCTCAACTATGGAGAGCAGAGATATCTTTACGAGCTCTGTGTTTATCACATAGAGCTTGCCAAGGAAGGACCTTATAGCATCAAGGGTAAAGAGAAGATCAAGCTCCCTGTAAACTATGAAAAGGGCAAACAGCATAAAGAACTTCCTCAAAGGTTCCCTCAGGATGGAGAACCTATCACCGAACCTTCTCTCTAAGAGGGAGAGAAGATAGACCTGCAGGGAAAAGTAACCTATGAGGATGCCAACCATGAGGGCAAGCTTTACAACCAGCCCCTGTGAGAGCTTCACAGTCCCAAAGACCCACCCGAGGGTGACCACCGCGTAGAGCAGAAGTAGGAGGGGTCCAGACCTGCGAAGAACCCTCTTTATGAGCCCTTCCTTTAGCTCTATCAGTAAAGACCTGTATATTCCAACGAGCACAATCGTGAGCAGTAGTGCTGAGGAAAGTTTAAAACCGAGGTTGTAAATCTCAAGGAGAGGAGAACCTACTTTAACAGCAAGATCCTGAACGAAGAGGAACCCACCACCCATTATAAGAGAGAGTCGGATCAGCAGGAGTGAGAAAACGCCAAGCTTGAGGGAAGGAGAGACTATTCTGAAGAGTAACCTCAGAACCTCCACGTAGAAGACAGCTTTCAGAAGTAAGAGAATTACTGCCTGAGGGACTTTGGAGCTAAGGGAGAGGGTGAGACCGTAAAAGAGCATTGCGACAACAAACCCCAAGAACTTGAAGCCGAACGTTTTTCTGAACTTTCCCAGGAAAGTTCTGATCACAGCTATAAACAGAAGGTAAGCACCGCCCGGTATAAGGGTGTAGGTGAGCTCGGTAAGGGGATTCTGACCTAAATCCAGAAGGAAGAGTTTCAGAAGCGCCATAGTTTCGGAGAAGAGGGATAAGAACCTGTCATCCATATTTCTTTTCCAGTATCATATACTTCATATTTTAACCCTGGAGGAAAACATGAAACTTCAAACAGCGGTAAGTTCGGACTCTCCGATAGATGATGTAGCCGAGTTTCTCAAGGAGCAATACCCTGAGAAGTACGCCCTCATTGAGAACTGGGAGGAGCTTGATATAAAGCTGTCAGCTGAGCCCGTTGGAGACAACACCTACATAGTGTTTCTGGAGGTTCCAGAGGAAGAATTTGAAAAACTCACAAACATATTTCCCTCAAAGGAGGAGGCTCTCGGTGCCTTTATAACCACAGCCCAGGAGGCAGGATGGGAGGTGGTTCCGGAGTCTTACGTGGTTTACCACGCGGACTTTGAGGGGGACGTTCTCATAGCTGGTATAAAGACAGAGGAGGGTATATCCAAGCACGACCAGCTCCACCTTGAGGAGATGATCCAGAAGATGCTCAGATACCCGAGGGTGGTCGTCTATTCAAGCGATGTGCTCACCTACATAAAGGATCTCTACCCCGAGGTTGACAGCAAGGCTTTCGTGATCTCCCGTGAGATAGCCAGAAAGGTAGGAAAGGCTCCCGACCTTGAGGACATAGCCAAGCTCTACGGGAAGGACGTATCAAAACTTGAAGGGAAGCTTGAGCTCATAGAGGAACTCCTGCGGGGTCCTATAAAGCTCCCCGGAGGTGAGGTTGAGATAAAACCCTACTACTACCCTCTGGAGGTGTGAGTTGAGGTTTCTCCTCCTTGTTCTTGTCCTCGTGGGTTTTACCCTCGCCAGCGAGGAGCTTACCCTTGACCTTGGGCTGAAGAAGAGAAAGAAGACCCTCGTGGAGATAAAGGAGTTCCGACAGGCACTCTCCGAACTTCTGAAGGACGAGTACCGGGAGATCGCCCCCGGCATAAAGGTCAAGAAGGACTGCAGGGTTGAGAGGGGTGTCGCCTCCTGGTACGGTGGGAGGTTTCACGGCAGGAAGACAGCCAACGGTGAGATGTACGACCTCTTCAAGTTCACCGCGGCATCAAGAACCCTTCCCCTCGGGACTTACGTCCTCGTGAGAAACGAGGAGAACGGAAGGGTCGTAACTGTCAGGATAAACGACAGGGGTCCCTACGTGGACGGAAGGATAATAGACCTCTCTCAGGCGGCAGCTTACAAGCTGGGTATGATGCTAAACGGTGTCGCCATGGTTCAGGTTATACCCCTGAGATGCCTCGCCCCCGATTCCCTCACCAGGTATTACGACAGCATAATACTGGACATAGCCAACACCTACTGAATCAGGAGGAGCTCATAAAGCGAAAGTTGAGGTTGTTTATCCTCCCGAGGTTGCTCAGGACGAGATCCTCCAGATAGGGATTGAAGGAGACTATTACAACGTCCCTGCCAAAACCTGTGTTCTCAAGGATGTCCCTCGCGGAGTTGAGGAACTCTCTCAAGACATCGTCCATCTCTATCTCAAAGGGTGCACCCAGAAAGTGGTGGCTCATACCTAAGTAGCTTCCCGGTTTCATCCTGACCATCAGCCTTATGGGGTTCAGGCTCTCTATTAGCTTCTGGGTCTCGTAGGAGTACTGGAGCCCGAACATGAGCATGGCGTCCGTCACTATGTGTCTTGAAGAGAGGGATACGAACTGCCTGAATCCGCTCTCCTTGAAGTCAAGCTTAAGGTTGTCCCTTGTCGTCTCCACCCAGTGGGGGTGAGGCTTTGTCAGGAGCCAGAACACCTTTTCGGGAGAGAAGCTGTCCCCGTCCATCTCCCCCCACATCATGATAAGGTCTGCCATAGGTATAAATATAGGTTTGCTCTATAATACTTCTCCCATGAGTAAGTTTTACGTGACAACCCCCATATACTACGTCAACGACGTCCCCCATATAGGTCACGCCTACACGACCATATCCGCGGACACTCTCGCGAGGTTTTACAGGCTCAGGGGGTACGACGTCTTCTTCCTGACAGGGACGGACGAGCACGGGCTCAAGATACAGAAGTCCGCCGAGGAGAAGGGGGTCAGTCCCAAAGAACTGGCGGACAAAAATTCTGAGAACTTCAAGAAGCTGTGGAAGTTCTTAGGGATTGAGTACACGAAGTTCATAAGGACTACAGACCCCGAGCACGTTGAGCTCGTGAAGGAGGTCTTCACGAAGAGCTACGAGAACGGGGACATATACCTTGGAGAGTACGAAGGGTGGTACTGCGTTGGCTGTGAGGAGTTCAAGTCGGAGATGGAACTTGCAGAGGGTAACTCCTGTCCAATACACCTCAAGCCCTGTGAGTACATAAGGGAACCTTCTTACTTCTTCAGGCTGAGCAAGTATCAGGATAAACTCCTGAATCTGTACAAGGAGCGGACGGAGTTCGTAAGACCCGATTACAGGAGGAACGAGATAGTCTCCTTCGTAAGTCAGGGATTGAAGGATCTGTCGGTGACTAGACCGAGGAGCAGGGTCAGGTGGGGGATACCCGTTCCCTTTGACCAGGAGCACACCATATACGTGTGGTTTGACGCCCTCTTCAACTACATATCCGCCCTGAACGGTCAGGTGGAGAGGTACTGGCCCGCAGACCTGCACATAGTGGGTAAGGACATACTCCGTTTCCATACGGTATATTGGCCCGCCTTCCTCTTCTCCGTGGGTTACGAGATCCCCAGAACGGTCTTCGCCCACGGGTGGTGGACTGTTGAGGGTAAGAAGATGTCCAAGTCTCTGGGCAACGTGATAGACCCCTACGGGGTGGTTGAGGAGTACGGACTTGATGAGGTGAGATACTTCCTCCTGAGGGAGGTGCCCTTCGGGCAGGACGGAGACTTCTCCAAACAGGCCATACTGAACAGGATAAACGGCGAGCTCGCCAACGAGATAGGAAACCTCTTCAGCAGGGTGGTGTCAATGAGCAGGAAGTACCTCGGAGGTGAGGTGAAGGGAAGGGGAGATCAGACCTACGCCAGGCTTGTGGAGGAGGTCATAAAAGAGCACGAGTCCTTCATGGAAGAGGTGAACTTCTACAGGGCTCTGGAGGAGGTTCTGAAGCTGAGCTCCTTCCTGAACAAGTACGTTGATGAGAAGGCTCCCTGGGAGCTCGCGAAGAGGGGAGATGAAACCCTGAAGGACGTTCTCTACACCCTCGTTGACGGACTGTTCGTCCTAACTTACTTGCTTACCCCCTTTATGCCGAACAAGATGAAGCTCGCAAGGGAGATGCTCGGCATTGAAGAGCTCCCCAGGAAGATAGAACCCTTCACCTTTGATAAATACCTGCTCGGAGAAAGAAGAATACTCTTTCCCAGAAGGGAAGCCTGACCTTCCTCCTGAATACCAGCCAGAGCGTCGTTGAATCAAGCTCGTACGTCCTCATACTCTTTATATTCGTTTCGGGAGGTTGAGGATTAAGGGAAAATTCCCCTTAAAATAGTTCCATGCCCAGGAGAAAGACCCCCACGGGCTGGAGAGGTCTATCGTACCTGCTGGTTCTCCTCGTCATATACCTCTTCTATCACCTCATAGGGGAACAGTTCAGAGAGCTCGGAGGCGGGACAAAGACCTCCCAGGAAAGGGTTCCCTGCACCGTTGTTAAGGTTTACGATGGAGACACCTTCAGGTGCAGGCTGGACAACGGAGAGGAGGTCAAGGTTAGGCTCATAGGTATAGATACACCCGAGAGCAGGAGGAACAGGAAGGCATACAGAGACGCGAAGAGAGAGGGGAAGTCCGTTGAGGAGATAGTCAGGCTCGGGAAGAAGGCTTCCGCCTTTACAAAGAAGCTGATACCACCGGGGACGGTGGTTTACCTGGAAACGGACGTTCAGGTTCACGACAGGTACGGGAGGCTCCTCGCCTACGTTTACCTGCCCGACGGGAGGATGCTGAACGAGGTTCTCGTTGAGGAAGGTTACGCGACAGTCTATACCTTCCCACCGAACGTTAAGTACTCGGAGAGGTTCGTTGAGCTCCAGAGGAAGGCTATGAAGGAAAGAAAGGGACTCTGGGCGGAGGGTATGTGATGCCCCTCTTCCCAGCTTACATAGACCTATCTGAGAGAGAAGTCCTCGTCGTCGGCGGTGGGAAGGTGGCAACGAGGAAGGTTGAGAACCTCCTGAAGTTCACCAGGAGGATAACCGTGGTCGCCCCTAAGGTCAGCGAGAGGATGAGGGAACTCGTGAAAAAACATGGGCTGAAGCTGAGAAGGAGAAAGTTCCTCACCGGAGACCTGAGGGGGAAGGACATGGTCATAGTCGCTGTGGACGACCTGGAACTCCAGAGGAGGATATTCAAACTGTGCGAGAAGAAGAGGATACTCTGCAACTCCGTTGACTCCCCGGAATTCTGTAACTTCATATTCCCCTCCCTAATAGTAAGGGGTGATGTGGTCATAGGGATAAGCAGTTCGGGTCATGCCCCTGCCCTCTCCAAGAGACTGAGGGAACTTATAGAGAAAGCCCTCCCCGAAGATCTTGAGGAAGTTCTTGAAACGCTGAAGGAAGAAAGAAAAAAAGGGATCAAGGGGGAGGAGCGCCAGCGGAAGCTGATTGAACTGGTTGAAAGGCTCATACCCTTAGAGTAAATTTCCATCATGGCGAGGAGCTTGCTCACCTGCAAATGGGCTCTCCAGATAGTAGTTGAGCTGGTTGACTCACCCAAGAGACCCTCCGAGCTGAGGAGGGCTATAGAGGGTATAGAGGAGAGGGTGCTCTTTGACAGACTGAGGAGGCTCCTTGATACCGGAGTGCTTGCAAAGCGGGGGAACAACGGTTACCCCAGGGAGACCTTCTACTACCTGATTGACCCCGAGAGCTTTAAGCCCCTACGTGACTGGCTGAGTGAGCTGACCCTGCCCGTTGAGAGGGTTGTGTCCATAATGTCCTGCAGGTGGACGATGGATATAATGGAAGAGCTCTCCGAAAAACGAACACCTAAGGAGGTGAAGTCCGCCCTGCAGGGACTGCCCGAGAAGACCCTCCACGTGAGACTCAGGGAGCTTGAGGAACTCGGTCTGGTTAGCAGAGAGGTTCTACCCACAAGACCCGTGAGGGTGCTCTACCAGCTCACAGAGACAGGGATGGAGCTCCTGCCCCTGCTGAAGAAACTGAGAGGACTCATTCTTTATACACCGAGAACACGTAGTCAAGCTCTTTCACCTGCGCGTGGCAGTTGAAGCAGTCCCTCCTCATGTCCTTTACAAGGTTCCTCCCCTTACCGTCGTAAGCAAAGAACCCCCAGCCCCCTGTCTTGGGGTACCTCTCCGAATCCTTGACCATGAAAGCCTCTATCTTCTTCTTTCCCTCAACGTAGACGCCCCCTGACTCTTTGAGTTCATAAAGAAGAAACGCCAGCACAGAACCGTCCGGAAAGTTCCTCCTTGAGGACTTCTTCACGGTGGGCAGGGCCCTGTCGTTGGCATAGACGTGGTGTATCCCTCCAAAGGGGTTGTAGAGGGGATGTTTGGGACTGTAAATTACCATGCTCTTGACATGGTTCCACCTTTTGTATTCTCCTGTCTTAAAGAGCTTCCCAGCCACTGCAAGGGAGACCAGCAGGGCTGAAAGTATGAGAGCTGATCTTTTCATGGCTCACCTCCTTCGGGTTTTAATTTCATAAGTTGTTGATATATGTCAATTTCTGAGAAAGAGGTGATGGACTTTCCCCTTTTTCAGTATGATCTTTAAGGTGAAGCCGGTGATAAAGCTCTCAAAGGTAAACGAGGTAAAGAGGCTACTCCGCAGGTCAATGCTAAACACTGTGTGCGAAGAATCCCGGTGTCCAAACATATCCGAGTGCTTCGGCGAGAGGACGGCCACCTTCATGATCCTGGGGGACAGGTGCACGAGGGGTTGTACCTTCTGCAACGTAAAGAGGAAGCATCCCGTCCCTGTAGATCCGGAAGAACCAGAGAGGCTTGTGAAGGCTGTTAAGGCACTCGGCCTTGAGTACGTTGTGATAACCTCTGTCACGAGGGACGACCTCCCCGACGGAGGTGCCGGGCACTTTGCAAGATGCATAAGGGCTCTGAAGGAGAACATACCCGGCATAAAGGTTGAGGTTCTGATTCCCGACTTCAGAGGAAGCAGGGAAGCCCTTGAGGTGGTTCTCAGGGAGAGACCAGACGTGCTGAACCACAACATAGAGACAGTCAGGAGGCTCTACCCGGAGGTCAGGGTAGGCTCTAACTACGAGAGGAGTCTGAAGGTTCTCAGGATTAGCAAGGAGATAGCCCCGAACGTACCCACCAAGTCAGCCCTGATAGTGGGCTTTGGGGAGACGATGGAGGAGCTCTTTGAAGCCATGGAAGACCTCAGGAGGGTGGATTGCGACTTCCTCACGGTTGGGCAGTACTACGCTCCCTCCCTCCAGCACCACCCTGTTGTAAAGTTCTACACCCCGGAAGAGTTTTCCCTTATAGAGAAGAGAGCTTACGAGATGGGTTTCAGGTTTGTCGCCTGCGGTCCCAACGTAAGGAGCTCTTACAGAGCCTTTGAAGGCTGGTTGAAGGCTCAGAGATCCTGAAGGGCGTATATCCTCAGGCTCTCTCCCCTCTCCTTCAACCTCCTGTAACTCCTTATGGCGGAAAGGATGGCGTACCCACCCCTTACGGTCGTCGTGTAGGGTATCCCGTGCTGAACCGCTGACCTCCTTATAAAGTAGGCGTCGCTCACCTCCCTCTTCCCGGAGGGTGTGTTTATCACGAGGTGTATCTGTCCGTTCGTCATCAGGTCAACCACGTGGGGTCTCCCCTCCGACAGTTTGAGAACGTGCTCCGCCTCTATCCCATGCTCTTTGAAAAACCTGTAAGTCCCGGTCGTTGCAAATATCTTGAAGCCGAGCTCAAGAAAGCCCCTTGCCAGCTCAAGAACCTTCTCCTTGTCCCTGTCCGCGACGCTTATGAAGACAGTTCCCCGCTCTGGGAGTCTGTTCCCTGCGGAGAGCTGAGCCTTGTAGAAGGCGAGCCCAAAGTCCTCGTCTATCCCCATCACCTCGCCCGTGCTCTTCATCTCCGGACCTAAAAGGGGGTCAACCTCCGGAAACCTGTTCCAGGGGAACACGACCTCTTTGACCGTGTAGAGCTTCCTCTTCCTGTTCACGAAGTCTGAAGCCACGTGAGATTCCCCTCTCTCAAGGAGCTCAAAGACCTCCGGAACGAGCTCCCTCAGCCTCCTGCCGAGGGCTATCTTTGCAGCTATCTTTGCGAGGGGGTAGCCTATGGACTTGCTGACGAAAGGAACCGTCCTTGATGCCCTCGGGTTGACCTCAAGGATGTAAACCTCCCCGTCGGATATGGCAAACTGGAGGTTTATCAGTCCTCTGACATCAAGAGCCTTCGCTATAGCCCTTGACTGCCTTTTCACCTCCTCCACAAGTTCATCCTCAAGGGTGTAGGGAGGGATGGAAGCAGCGCTGTCTCCGGAGTGGACTCCCGCCTCCTCAATGTGCTCCATCACCGCACCTATGAGGACCTCCTCTCCGTCCGCTACCGCATCCACGTCAAGCTCAACGCTGTCCTTCAGGTACTTGTCTATCAGTATGGGTCTCTCGTAGCTCACGCTCACAGCTTCCTCAAGGTACTCCAGAAGGTCCTCCTCCCCGTAAACTATCTTCATAGCCCTACCGCCAAGGACGTAAGAGGGTCTCACAAGAACGGGGTAGCCGATTCTCCTGGCGACGCTGACCGCTTCCTCCTTGCTCCTTGCGGTACCGCTTTCGGGCTGTTTCAGTCCAAGCTCAATTATCAGCTCCCTGAAGAGCTCCCTGTCCTCAGCCCTGTCTATGCTCTCAGGAGAAGTCCCCAGTATCCTTACACCTTCCTCCTGCAATGGAAGGGCGAGCTTGAGAGGTGTCTGACCCCCGAACTGGAGTATAACCCCCTCCGGTCTCTCCCTTTCTATTATCGCCAGGACGTGCTCAAGGACTATGGGTTCAAAGTAGAGCCTGTCAGCGGTATCGTAGTCGGTTGAGACGGTTTCCGGGTTGCAGTTCACCATTACAGCTGTGTAGCCCTCCTCCTGTGCTGCGAAGACCGCATGAACGCAGGCGTAGTCAAACTCTATCCCCTGACCTATCCTGTTGGGACCGCTTCCCAGGATGACTATCTTTCCTTTCATTAAAGAACTTATTTTAAACTGAAAGTGGTGCTGGGGAGGGTCTTCACTCTGCTTGGTCTTACGGAGAGCACTTGTCTCGTGTGTGGCGGTGAACTTGACGACCCGGAGCAGGGATACCTCTGCACGGCCTGCCTTAAAGACATAAAGCCTTCCCATCCTATGGACTACGAGAACCTGAGCTTTACAGAGCGGTACAGGATATTCAGCAGGTACGAGGGCGTTCTGTCGGAGACCCTGAAGCTTATAAAGTTCAGAAGCGTAAAGCCTTTAGCCCACAGGCTCGGGAAGGTCGTATCAGAAAACCTGCTGGAGTTTATAGGAGAAACAGAACCCGACCTGATCACCTACGTCCCAGTTCACAGATGGAGGTTCTGGAAGAGGGGTTTTGACCACAACGAGGAGATACTGAAGGGTGCGGGTGTTCAGCCCGGGCAGATCCTGTACAGGAGGAAGCACTCAAAACCTTTAGCCTCCTACGGAAGGGAGGATAGATTCAGAGCTGTGAAGGACGCCTTCGGCGTGAGAGATGCCTATCTGGAGAAGATAGAAGGCAGGAGGGTCCTCGTATTTGATGACGTCCTCACGAGCGGTGCTACCGCATCACTATTGAATTAACTATATCATCAAAGTTTATCTCCCTGTGGAGATAAAAACCTTCATCTAAAATACAGTTATGAGGTACCTGATATGTCCCGCCTGCCATGAGGTGGTAGAAGTATCCGACCAGAGCTTCACACCCGGTTGGGAGGAGGAATTTGACTACGAAGACCCGACTTTTCCGGAAGCCTACGACTATATAACCGAGATCCCTGTGGTAAGGCACTCCTGCGGGCTGGAGATAGTGGGTATGGAGCTGGAAGACCTGATGATTGAGGTTGAGGACGGAGAAATAGTGCTCGGCGGGTACTGGGAACTTCACAGAGATGAAGCACAAGCCCTCTTCCCCGTCCTCGGGCTCGGTCGCCTGCTGTAGTAGGTATTCAACCACTCCAGCCAGTAGGCTTCCGAGAGCTTTTCCGCGAACTCGTCCTCACCTCTCGATGCTTCGTATATCTTCCTGAGATCCTCTTTGCCCACGTAACGGACGACCCTCTCATAACAGAAGTTCAGGTGACCTGTAAACCTCCCCCTTTCGTCTCTGGGAGCCCGACATCCGTTCCTGTAAAGCTCCCTGAAACCTGTTTCCGCCTTCCCTATGACCTTCTCCCTGAGGAGCTTCAAAAAGTCGTAGAAGCTCCACCCTTCCTCCAGTTTCAGCCTCCTGAGCTCCAGAAGGGGCATCCCGAACCAGTCGCACATCGCCTGCCTCATTCCGTTCCACGTCCTGCCCCTGAGGACTTTTTTGATCTCTCTCGTTCGGAAGTCGGCACGGTAAAAAACACGGAGCAAGGTCAACCTTGTAAAGTGTCTCTCCCTGAAGACGTGCCTCTTTCCTTTGGGTCTACCGATGTCGTAGGTTAGATCCTGCCTCAGGTATTTGAGGATGTCTTTTCGCCTGTATTTGAGCCCCAGCTTCCTTGTGTAGCTAAGAACATCGGCTATTAGTTCCTCCCTGTCCCGATAACGGGGGATAAGTAGACGCACAAGGTACCTGACCGATATGGTCGACGCAAAACCCTGAAGAAGTTCGGCTAATCTCTCCACGTCGACACTACCAACGGGAGGGAGTTTGTACATGGTGTAACCGAACGCCCTGTAGGTCTCTTTCTGGAAGACGCTCTGGAGCATTCTTGCTTCCTCATTCCGCAGTCCATACCTGTAGCGGATAAGCTTTGAGATGCTTTTGTCCCCCGTCAGGGCTACGTATTTCAGATAAAGGAGACCTTCCTCAGCGGTAGTTAGAGTGGACTTTAATGCGGTCACCGTAGACCTCCAGCACGGGAACCTCCGGCTCATAATTGTGAGGGTCAAAGAATCTGTATGAGAACGGATCGAGGAACTTCAGAGCCGGAACCTTCACAAGGTATACCATCCTCCCGCAGTAGGGCACCCTCGCAATCGCGTTCTCATGTGTATGCCCCATGATGATGACGTCCGCATCCGGATACTTGAGCTGAAGCTCCCTCATGCCCGTGTGGACGGGGTTTATGGTGGAGTTGTATCTGGATTTGTGGATCAGAGCTACGTTCCAGACCCTTTCCCCGACCTCAAGCTCCAGCTTCCCGCGGTTGAGGAAGAAGGTCACGTTGGGGTGCTGTCTTTTGTAGAGCCTGATGTAGTCCAGATCCGAGAACTCTTCGTGGTTGCCGACGTTGAAAGCAATTATCTTCGGAGCAAGGCTCTCTAAAAGTCCCACGAAGATCTCTCTCTGGGTCGATGGGGATACTATTTGCTCCTCCACTCCTATAAACGCCAGCTTCTTCGTAAAGTTATCTATCAGATCTCCGTTGATGATCACTCTCACGTCATCGTTTGTCAGGATGAACTCGATAACGTCGCTCAGGACACTGTAATCCGTAAAGATAGAACCGATGTGGACGTCAGAAAGGAGGACTATCTTCGTCCCTTCTTTCACCTTCTTCCTGACGGCTTCAAAGGAAAAGACTTCGGTGGTAATTGAGCGGGTCTCTTCCTGAATCCTTTTGAGGGATTTGAGGATATCCAGAACTTCATCGGATCTGGGCAGACCCTCTTCCCTTCTTCCATTGCTCTCTTTTGGTTTGACAAACGCAAACGGAAACTTCATGACCTACACCTCCTTAGAGGGAATAGCGCTCTTTCCACGCTTTTACACGCAGAGCCCAGCACGTATACTCCACGTTGAAATTTGATGGCGTCATTACTATCCCACAGTCCACTTTCTTACCCTCAGTCGTATAGAGTGTATAGTCCTTTACCACGTAGCGTTTGACGTTCATGGGTTTGCATCTTTCACAGGTGTGGTCTACCGTTTCCCCGCTTTCTGTGAAGGCTCTCTGATGTTTCACGATTTTTCCATATACCTCATAATCCCCGAGCTCGATTGTCCCGTTTTTCACCAGGTTCAGGATTCGGCAGAACCCGCCGTAGTCCATCCACGTGTCTTCTGTCAGCTGTTCGAGGATGGGGACAACGGGTGTCGGCAACAGCGGGAAAACCACCGCCTGTTTGATCGCATATTTCAGCGGGATCTTCTGGATTGTGTGAATGTGTGCGGTGATACCTGCTACCGCTACCAGATACGCCAGAGCCAGAGACCTCACGAACCTGATCACCCTCATCACTCACACCTCCGAAAGGAAATAGCGCAAGGATTCAGGAAACGGTAAGGAGCGACCTGACGGTCAGGAAGGAATAGAGGGCGAGGTTCAGGACGGGATACACTCCCAGCTCTATCTCCCTCTTTTCATCTCCGAGGAGCCTCAGAACCGCAAAGGCAGTCCTTCCGGGGAATACCTCCACCTTCGGAGTGGAAACGGGATAGGGAGCGTTCCACGTCCTTATTGTCTCTATCGAAGCCGAAAGCTCCCTGAGGACTTCAAAAGAGGAAAACCGCACCCTGAAGGGACTCCCCCTGTCCACCACCTTGAGGGCTACCGCTCCTTCCTCAGGTTCCACGCTCACGTAGTCCGAACCCGTCCCCCACGTCACAGGTTCGGGAGAGGTGAGAGAAAAGAGCCTGTCTTCGACCTCCTTCTGAAGGAAAAAGAGGAAGGGCAGAGACAGGATCTCCCCGCGGTCTCCCGTCTTCAGGATGACCTTCCTCGATACCTTCCCGTCCTTCCTCTCAACCTTCCTGTTTATCAGAACTCTGTCTCCGAGGACAAGCCTCAGGTCTCTCCCTTCCGGATGGGAGGCAAGATAAGAGCTCTGAAGAAGGAACGCATAGAGCATCAGAAGTTCCTTTGTCCCCAGCCCCGCTATCATCTTCTCACCCTCAACCTCACTTCGTAAAACCCGCTCCAGACCTCCACACCCGAGTCAAGCGCTATCCTGAGCTCCTCCTCCGTCTCGACCTTCTCGGCTATGAGCACGGCTTTCGTGTAGTCCTTCAGGAACCTGATAAGGTTCTCAAAACAGACCCAGCCCTTGAACCTCAGAAGGTTCACGTCGATCTTCACGAAGTCGGGCTGGAGGATCTCTATGCGGTCAAGGTTCGAGCCCTGACACCCGAAGTCGTCTATGGAAAGCAGGAAGGGGTTTTCTTCCCGCATCCGCCTGAGTTCCCACAGCTCCGCCGGGGTAACGAGATCTTCTCTGAGGTCAAGGACAATCTTGGGTTTCAGCTTGCGGAGAACCCTGTCCCTGTACTTTAAGACTGTCCTCGGTTTGATGTTCACGAACGAAAAGCCCTCTAATCCCTCCTTCTCTATGTAGTCGATGTGGGAGAGGAAACACACGTAGTCAAAGTCTTCTTCTACCACCTCAAAGAACTTCTCACGGGAGATCCTCAGGGGAGTGTAGTCGTACAGAAGCTCCTGTCCGATCCTCCTGTCCACCCTGTAGATACCTTCTACCCTCGGCTTTCTCATCCGTATCTTCCTTGACCCAGAGCTATGCTCAGCGATTTGACCGCAAGGATAAGCAGGGCTGTCCCTACAACGACGCCTGCCCCGACCTCCCTGTATTCCTCGGGCAAAAAGTCGGTCAGAGGTATCAGGAACGATACAAGAAACACGATGAAAATCGTGAGCAGGAACAGCTTCACCATCTCTCCCATCACTCACCCTCCAGAAGCTCAAGGATCGCATCCTGTATGAT